>CAJPFZ010000549.1 GCA_905339355.1 Burkholderiaceae bacterium | reverse complement strand
GCACCGACATGCTGGTCGCCGTGCTGGCGGTGATGAAGGCCGGCGCGGCCTACGTGCCGCTCGATCCGGCCCACCCTGCGCAGCGGCTGGCCGAACTGTGCGAGGACAGTGAGCCGGTCGCGGTGTTGACACACAACCGCGTGGCCGAGCAGATCCGCACCTCCATCCGGCTCGCGCTTGCGATGCACGGCGAAGCGCCGGTGATCGATCTGCAGGCCGATGCACGCCGCTGGAAGCGGCAGCCGACGCACGATCCGGCGCGTGCCGAGGTCGGCCTGATGCCGAACCACCTCGCCTACGTGCTCTACACCTCCGGCTCCACCGGGCGCCCCAAGGGCGTGATGATCGAGCACCGCGGCGTCGTCAACTACCTTTGGTGGGCGGCGCGCAGCTACGCGCCGGACGACGGCGCGATCGTGTCGTCGTCGCTGTCCTTCGATGCCACGGTCACGAGCCTGCTCGTGCCGCTGCTGCGCGGTGCGTGTGTGCAACTGCTGCCGCAGGGGCAGGAGATCGAGGGCTTGGACGCTCGGCTGCGCCGGCCCGGCGGTTGCGGGCTGGTGAAGATCACGCCGGCCCACCTGGACGCACTCGGCCAGCGCCTCGCTGCCGACGGCGCCAGTGCGCGCGCCGGCCTGTTCGTCGTCGGCGGCGAGGCGCTCGCGCCCTCGACGGTGGCGCTGTGGCGGCGTCTGCAACCCGGCGTGCGCATCGTCAACGAGTACGGCCCCACCGAGACCGTGGTCGGCTGCGTGGTGCACGAGGTGCCCGAGCCGCAGGGCACTGCGCGCTCGGTGCCGATCGGCCGGCCGATCGCCAACACCCGCATCTACCTGCTCGATCGGCATCGGCAGCCGGTGCCGGCCGGCGTGATCGGCGAGGTCTACATCGGCGGGGCCGGCGTCGCGCGCGGCTACCTGAAGCGGCCGGAGCTGACGGCCGAGCGTTTCCTGCCCGACCCCTTTGCCGGCGACACGCAGGCACGCATGTACCGCACCGGCGACCTGGCGAGGCTGCTGCCCGACGGCAACCTCGACTACCTCGGCCGCAACGACTTCCAGGTCAAGCTGCGGGGCATGCGCATCGAGCTCGGCGAAATCGAGGCGCGGCTCGCGCAGCACCCCGCCGTGCGCGAAGCGGTGGTGCTCGCACGCGAGGACCAGCCGGGCGACAAACGCCTGGTCGCCTACTGCAGCGTGAGCTCGGAGCTCGACGCCGAGCTGCTGCGCCAGCATCTCGCGCAGAGCCTGCCCGACTACATGGTGCCGGCGGCCGTCGTGCTGCTGCCCGAGATGCCGCTGACCGCGAACGGCAAGCTCGACCGCGCGGCGCTACCGGCGCCCGATGCGACGTCGTTCGGCCATGCCGGCTTCGAGGCGCCGGAGGGCGAGGTGGAGACCCGGCTCGCACGCATCTGGAGCGAGGTGCTGCAGGTCGAGCGCATCGGCCGCCATGACGACTTCTTCCAGCTCGGCGGGCATTCGCTGCTCGCCGTCAAGGTGGCGGCGCGAATGCGCGAGCAGGGCCTGCATGCCGACGTCGGCGTGCTCTTCAACACGCCCACGCTGGCGGCGCTGGCCGAGGCGGTTGGCGGCGAAGGCGACGCGGTGGCGGTGCCGCCGAACGGCATCGAGCCCGGCTGCGGGCACATCACGCCGGCCATGCTGCCGCTGGTGCAGCTGGCCGAGCGCGACATCGAGCGCATCGTGGCCATGGTGCCGCGAGGCGCGGCCAATGTGCAGGACATCTACCCGCTCGCGCCGCTGCAGCAGGGCATCCTGTTCCATCACCTCATGCAGTCGCAGGGCGACGTCTACCTGACCCGCGCGCAGTTCTCGTTCGAGCGCCGCGAGCAGCTCGATCGCCATCTGAAGGCCATGCAGGCCGTCATCGACCGGCACGACATCCTGCGCACGGCGATCGTCTGGCAGGACCTGCCCGAGCCGGTGCAGGTGGTGTGGCGCGAGGCCGCGCTGCCGGTCGAGGAGATCGCGCTGGACGCCGACGCGGGCGATGCCGCGCAGCAGCTGCGTGAGCGCTTCGATCCGCGCCACTGCCGCCTCGACGTGCAGCAGGCGCCGCTGATGCGTGTCGTCATCGCTTGCGACCCGGCCAGCGGACGCTGGCTGCTGCTGTGGCTGCTGCATCACCTGGTGGCCGATCACACCACGCTGGAGGTGATGCACCACGAGATCGAAGCCCACCTGCTGGGCCGGGCCGCCAGGCTGCCGCCGCCACTGCCTTTCCGCAACTTCGTCGCGCAGGCGCAGCGCACGCAGGCCGCCGGCGAGCACGAGAGCTTCTTCCGCGAGATGCTGGGCGACGTGGACGAGCCGACCGCGCCGTTCGGCCTGGCCGATGTGCAAGGCGATGGCCGCGAGGTGGCGGAGCACCGGCTGGTGGTCGATGCGCCGCTCGCGCGCCGGCTGCGCGAACGCGCGGCGGTGGCCGGCGTCAGCGCGGCGAGCCTGTGCCACCTGGCCTGGGCGCTGGTGCTCGCGCGCGCGTCCGGACGCGACGATGTGGTGTTCGGCACCGTGCTGTTCGGCCGCATGCAGGGGGGCGAAGGCGCCGACCGCGTGCTCGGCCTGTTCCTGAACACGCTGCCGCTGCGCATCCGCCTGCGCGACCTCGCCACGCACGAGGCGCTGCGCCGCACCCACGCGCTGATGGCGCGGCTGCTGCGGCACGAACATGCGTCGCTGGCGCTGGCTCAGCGCTGCAGCGCGGTGGCGCCGTCGACGCCGCTGTTCAGCGCGCTCTGGAACTACCGCCATGGCGTGGATGCGAGCCGCGCCACGGCGCCTTCGGCCGAGGCGCTGCAGGCGTGGGAGGGCGTCGAGTTCCTCGGCGCCGAGGAACGCACCAATTACCCGCTGATGATGGCGGTGGACGACCTCGGCGAAGGCTTCGCGCTCACCGCCCAGGCCCAGCCGCCGGTGGACGCGCAGCGTGTGTGTGCGCTGATGCACTGCGCATTGCAGCAGCTCGCCGATGTGCTCGAACACACACCCGACACGCCGGCGCTGCACCTCGACGTGCTGCCCCGCGACGAGCGCGATCGGCTGCTGCACGAGTGGAACGCAACGGCCGCGTCCTATCCGCAAACTGGCGTGCACACGCTGATCGAAGCCCAGGCCGCGCGCACCCCGGATGCCCTCGCGGTGCGCTGCAGCGACCGGCAGCTGAGCTACGGCGAACTCGACCAGCGCGCCAACCGCCTGGCACACCACCTTCGCACACTCGGCGCCGGGCCCGGCACACGTGTCGCGCTGTGCATGCCGCGCGTGCCGGAGCTGGTGGTGGCGCTGCTGGCCGTTCTCAAGACCGGTGCGGCCTACGTGCCGCTCGACCCCGGCTACCCCGTGCAGCGGCTGGCGGCGATGGCGGCCGACTGCGCTCCGGCGGTGCTGTTGACGCAGGCCTTGCCCGAGGTGGTTTCCGCGCCGCTGCATGCGGCCGTCGGCGCAGCGCCGATGCTCGACCTGCAGACCGACGCCTGGCGCTGGGCGGCGCAGCCGGCGAGCCCGCTGCAGCAGGTCGCGGCGCGCGCCGACGATCTGGCCTACGTGATCTACACCTCGGGATCCACCGGCGAACCCAAGGGCGTGACGGTGACCCACCGCGGCGTCGTCAACCTGCTGTGGGCGATGCGTGAGGTGCTGCAGCCGCGTCCGGCCGATCGCATGCTCGCGCTCACCACGATCGCCTTCGACATTGCCGCGCTGGAACTGTTCCTGCCCCTGGTGTGCGGCGCCGGCATGCTGCTGCTCGATCGCGAGGCCGCGGCCGATCCGCGGCAGCTGGCGCAGCAGATTGACGATGGCGGCGTGACGCTGATGCAGGCGACGCCTGCCACCTGGCGCATGCTGCTGGACGCCGGCTGGCAGGGCGAGCCCAGCTTGAAGGCCCTGAGCGGCGGTGAAGCGCTCGACGGCGAACTGGCACGCCGCCTGGCGGCGCGAGTCGCCGCCCTGTGGAACGTCTACGGCCCGACCGAGACCACGATCTGGTCGACTTTCGAACGTGTGGCCGCCGATGCGCCGGCGCGGCCGCACGTGCCGATCGGCCGGCCCATCGCCAACACGCAGGTCTACCTGCTCGATGCCCGCCGGCAGCCGGTGCCGGTGGGCGTGGCCGGCGAGCTGTTCATCGGCGGCGATGGCGTCGCGCCGGGCTACTGGCAGCGCGAGGCGCTCAACGCCGAGCGCTTCGCGCCCGACCCCTTCGCCGGCCATGCCGGCGCGCGCATGTACCGCACCGGCGACCTCGCCCGCTGGCTGCCCGACGGGCGAATCGAGTTCCTCGGGCGCAACGACTTCCAGGTCAAGCTGCGGGGATTCCGCATCGAGCTCGGCGAGATCGAAGCACGGCTGATGCAATGCGAAGGCGTGGCCCAGGCGGTCGTCGTCGCGCAGGGCGAGGGCCACGACAAGCGGTTGGTCGCGTACTGCACATCGCGCACATCGGGCATGACGGGCGACGACGTGCCCCCCGAACCGCTCGCGCTGAGTGCACAACTGGCGGCGACCCTGCCGCACTACATGCTGCCCTCGGCGATCGTGATGCTCGACGCGATGCCGCTGACTGCCAACGGCAAGGTCGATCGCAAGGCCTTGCCGGCGCCGGAGGACGCGACGGCCTCCGCACGCGGCTACGAGCCGCCGCAAGGCGAGCTCGAGGCGCGCATGGCGGACCTGTGGGCGGAGGTGTTGCAGCTGCCGCGCGTGGGGCGCCACGACAACTTCTTCGAACTCGGCGGCCATTCACTGCTGGCCACGCGGCTGGTGGTGCGCGTGCGCCAGGAGATGGACGTCGACCTGCCGCTGCACAGCCTGTTCGCCGCACCGGTGCTCGCGCCGTTCGCGGAAGCGGCGCTCGACGCACGGCTCGCGAAGTTCGCGCCCGAGGAACTGCACGCTCTTGCGGCGCAGCTGTAGCGGCACGCGGCGGCCGCGTGCCGCCGCGACCTACGCGTTTCCGTAGGCCTCGCAAAGAAGGGCGTTGCTAGTCTGCCTCGCATGCCGAACTCATGACCAGGGCGCACCGTGTTCTCGTCGAAGAAGCTGTCCATCGCCGAGCGTGAACGCCTGCTGCGTCTGGCCGAAGCGGCGCGCCCATCGCGGCCCGCTGCAGGCACCGCGCCGATCGGCGCGGCCGATCGTTCGCAGCCCTTGCCGCTGTCCTTCGCGCAGCAGCGGCTGTGGTTCCTCGCGCAGATGGGCGATGCGGGCCAGGCCTACCACCTGCCGATGAGCCTGCGGCTGAGCGGGACGCTGGACCGCGCCGCCCTGCGCGCGGCGCTGGCACGCATCGTCGATCGCCACGAAGCGCTGCGCACGAGCTACCCGATGGTCGACGGCACGCCCGAGCAGCGCATTGCCCCCGCCGGCTGCGGCGTCGCGCTGCACGAACAGGACCTGCGGGGCCGGCCCGACGCGCAGACGGTGCTGCAGCAGCTGATGCAGGACGAGGCCGCCGCGCCGTTCGACCTCGATGCCGGAGCGCCGCTGCGCGGACGGCTGGTGGCGCTCGACGAAGCCGAGCACGTGCTGCTGCTGACCCTGCACCACATTGCGTCGGACGGCTGGTCGCTGGCCTTGTTCACGCACGAGCTGGTCGCGCTGTACCGCGCATTCGCAGAGGGCCGCCCCGACCCGCTGCCGCCGCTTGCGATCCAGTACGTCGATTACGCCGCATGGCAGCGCCAGCGGCTGAAGGACGACGCGCTGCAGCTGCAGGCAGACCACTGGCGGCGCGTGCTGGCCGGCGCACCCGTGCTGCTGACGCTGCCCACCGACCGGGCGCGCCCCGCCGAGCAGGACCAGGCCGGGCGCACGGTGTCGGTCGAGGTCGATGCGCCGCTCACCGCGCAGCTGCGCGAGCTCGCCCGGCGGCACGGCACGACGCTCTTCATGACGGTGCTCGCCGGCTGGGCTGCGGTGCTGTCGCGGCTGTCCGGCCAGAGCGATCTCGTCATCGGCACGCCTGTGGCCAACCGCACGCGCGCGGAGTTCGAGCCGCTGATCGGACTGTTCGCCAACACGCTCGCGCTGCGGCTCGACCTGGGCGGCCAACCGAGCGTGGCGCAGTTGCTGCAGCGGGTGAAGGAACGCTCGCTCGCCGCGCAGGAACACCAGGACCTGCCATTCGAGCAGGTGGTCGAGATCGTCAACCCGCCGCGCAGCCTGTCGCACAGCCCCTTGTTCCAGGTGCTTTTCAGCTGGCAGGCCGGTGGGCGCGGCGACACGCTCGAGCTGCCGGGCCTGCGCCTGGAGCCTCTGGCGGCGCCGCAGGTCAGCGCGCAGTTCGACCTGACCCTCAACCTGGTGGACGCCGGCGACCGCCTGCTCGGCGG
>CAJPFZ010000548.1 GCA_905339355.1 Burkholderiaceae bacterium | reverse complement strand
CAGCGAGGCGCAGCGCCAGAAGTACCTGCCACGCCTGGCCACCGGCGAATGGGTCGGCTGCTTCGGCCTGACCGAGCCCAACCACGGCAGCGACCCGGCCAGCATGTTGAGCCGTGCCAAGCCGGTCGACGGTGGCTTCCGCCTGCGCGGCAGCAAGATGTGGATCACGAACTCGCCGATCGCCGACGTGTTCGTGGTCTGGGCCAAGCTCGAGAACGCCGACGGCAGCGTGGGCGGCCAGGAAGCGATCCGCGGCTTCGTGCTCGAGCGCGGCATGGCCGGCCTCACGGCACCCAAGATCGAAGGCAAGATGAGCCTGCGTGCGTCGATCACCGGCGAGATCGTGATGGACGACGTGTTCGTGCCGGCCGAGAACCTGCTGCCCAACGTGGCCGGCCTGAAAGGCCCGTTCGGATGCCTCAACAAGGCCCGCTACGGCATCGCCTGGGGCGCGCTCGGCGCGGCCGAGTTCTGCTGGCACGCCGCGCGTCAGTACACGCTCGACCGCGTGCAGTTCGGCCGGCCGCTGGCGGCCAACCAGCTGATCCAGAAGAAGCTTGCCGACATGCAGACCGAGATCACCATCGGTCTGCAGGCCTGCCTGCGCGTGGGCCGCCTGCTCGACGAAGGCCGCGCCGCGCCGGAGATGGTCTCGCTCATCAAGCGCAACAGCTGCGGCAAGGCGCTGGACATCGCGCGCATGGCGCGCGACATGCACGGCGGCAACGGCATTCACGACGAGTTCCATGTGATCCGCCACATGATCAATCTGGAAACCGTGAACACCTACGAGGGCACGCACGACGTGCACGCGCTGATCCTCGGCCGTGCGCAGACCGGCATCCAGGCCTTCTTCTGAACTTTGCAGGCGGGGCGAGCTCAGCGCAAGGCGAGGTTCGCGCTCACCATGAGCGTCCAGTTGCGCGGCAGCGCCGGCTCGAAGAAGCGTCTGTTGCCGTCGTTGACGATCACCGAGCCGGCATAGCGACGATCCGTCACGTTGTCGAGCCTCAGTGTCTCGCGCAATCGCCAGCGGCCGAACGTCTGCGCGATGCCGGCGCGCAGATTGAGCACCGTCGCCGCGGGCGCGGCGTCGTCGTTGGCGTCATTGACGGCGATGCTCCCGGTGTGTACCAGCTCGGCCGCGCCATGCCACCCCGACCAGGCACGCGCCGGTGTCCAGACCAGTTCGGCGAAGGCGTTGCGCTGCGGTGTGCCCGGCAAACGGTTGCCCGCCGGCACGAACACCGCCGCCGCCCCGCTGCCGCTCGTGAAGTCATCGTCGAAACGCGCACGCAATTGGCTGAGACTCAGCGTCGTGTGCAGCGAATCGCTCAGGCGGCTCGCAAGGGACAGCTCGATGCCGCGCCGAGACGTGCGACCGGCGTTCTTGAAGGTCGACCGGCCGCCGCTGTTGGTATCGACCACGATCTCGTCACGCGTCGCGATGTCGAACAGCGCCACGTCGAACCGGTGGTCGCCGCCGATCTTCCACTTTGCGCCGACCTCGGCATGCCGGCTTCGCGACGCCCGCAAGTCGGTGTTGAGCCCGGACCCCACGGGGCGGTAGGCGAGTTCCGTGAAGGTGGGTGTCTCGAATCCGCGGCCCGCGTTGGCATACAGGTTCAGCGCGGGGCTGACCCGCCACGCGATCCCGAGCACCGGATTCGTCGCCCGGTAGTCGACACCGCCGCTGTCGTCGGGATTCTCCGCGGTGATGAAGTGGTCCTCGGTGCGAAAGCGCACCCGGCTCGTGCGCAGTCCCGCCGTCGCGGTCCATCGGGGGGTGACGTCCCAGGCGGCCTGCACGAACACGTCGCGGTTGTGCACGGTGTTGCGCTCGTCGCGCTTGAGGGCGCCGCGCTGGCCGCCGTCGTTGATGAAGCCCCGGCGGTTCTCGCGCATGCCGTCGAGCTCAACGCCGGCCGTGAGCTTCAGGTTCCGGGCCTCATCCAGGCGCAGCCTGTGCGAGACCTGCAAGGCCGCCCCGGCATAACTGCGTTCGAACTGCACGATGCCGCCGCTGGAAGTCGGCGAACCCTGCGCGGCGATGGGGATCGACAGCGCATTGTCGAGATCGCGTCCGCCCGCGTACAGGCGGCCGGTCAACGTCGTGTCGCTGCCCAGCCGATGCTCGACCACGGTGCCGAGCTGCTGCTGGCGCACGCTCTTGCGGGGATCCTGCGACAGTGCGAGAGGCACGGCCTGGCGTGGATCGGCCTCCCACTGCTCGCGGGTCAGGCCGAGCGGGTCGTGCGTCGTTGGCTGGTCGAGGGCGTTGAGCACCAGGCTCAGGTGCGTCGAGGCGCCCACGTCGGCCTGCCAGCGCGCATTCAACTGCCCGCGCTGCGCGTCGCTGTGCTCGCGATAGCCGTCGGTGCGGAACTGCGACACGTCCACGGTCAATCCGTGCCCCCGTGAGGTGGTGGTGCTGAACTTGGCGCCGATCTTGCGCTGCCCGAACGATCCGGCCGCGGCGGACAGGGTCGCGGTGGGTTGCACCGCATCGTCCTCGGTGAAGACCTGCACGACACCGCCCGCGGCGTTGCCGTACAGCTGTGCCAGCGGGCCGCGCAGGACCTCGATCCGTCCCGCCGAACTCAATGCGATGGTCGAGGCCTGTCCCTGCCCGTCGGGCATCGTGGCGGGAATGCCGTCGACGATCAGGCGCACGCCTCGGATGCCGAAGGTCGATCGCGAGCCGAAGCCGCGAATCGACAGCTGCAGGTCCTGCGCATAGTTCTGTCGGTTCAGCACGCTGATGCCCGGGACGCGATTCAGCACCTCGGACAGGTTCACCTGCGGGCCCGCGCTCTCCAGCGTTTCGCGCGTGACTGCGGAGATCGCCGCAGGTGCATCGAATGAGGTTTCACGCCCGCGCTGGGCGCTGACCACCACCGGGTCGAGCAGCACCGGCGTGGCCGTCTCCTGCGCTCCCGAGGGGGCCCAGGCCGCCAGCATGGCCAGCGCGAAGACCGGGCCGTGTCTGATTCGATGGCCGGCGGCGCGCCGCCCCGTCATGGCTGTCGCCTGACATCGATCGCGATCGAGGAAAACCACGCTGCGAGATCGGCGATGTCGGCGTCGGACAGCGGCCTGGCGATCACCGACATCACCTCATGCGTGCGCTTGCCGCCGCGGAAGGCGCGCAACTGCGCGGCGAGGTACATGGCGGGCTGGCCCGCGAGGTGCGGCGCGTCAGGCGCGGTGCTCAGGCCCACCGGCCCGTGACAGACGACGCAGGCCTGGGCCTTCTGGCGGCCGGCGGCGACGTCCGCGGCCGCACCGTGCGACGCGGCGCTTGCGAGCGCCAGGCCGACGAGCAGCGCGCGCGCATGGCGGCCCGGGCGGCAGGGGACGTTCATCGCTCGGACCGGCACAGGGGCAGATGAATCGGCATGATGGCGCGATTTTGCCGGTACGCCGCAAGGCAGCGTCACCGGCCAGGGGATGGTTGCTTCAGGGCGCGTAGGTGATGCGGTACAGCGCGCCGGCATAGTCGTCGGAAACCAGCAGCGAACCGTCCTTCATCACCGCCACGTCCACCGGGCGCCCGCGGTAGGTGCCGGTTTCGCTGTCCAGCCATCCGTCGGCGAAGACCTCGGTCTTGTCGGCCGTGCCGTCCGCCTTCAGCGAAGTGAACATCACGCGTGCGCCGATCGGCTTGGTGCGGTTCCACGAGCCATGTTGCGCCGAGAAGATTCCGCCCTGGTACTTCTGCGGAAACTGCTTGCCGGTGTAGAAGGTCATGCCGAGATCGGCCGCATGCGCGTCCATGTAGACCTGCGGATGGGTCACGTTGCCGGGCAGCGGGTCTTTGTCGTAGCCATGCTCGGTGATGCGCGTCTTGCCCTGGATGTACGGGTAGCCGAAGAACATGCCGGGCTTGTTGGCGCGATTGATCTCGCCAGCCGGAATGTCGTCGCCCATCCCGTCGGTCTGGTTGTCGGTGAACCACAGGCTGCCGTCCTTCGGATTGAAGTCCTGCCCGACGGAGTTGCGGATGCCTCGCGCGAACACCTCGCGCTTGGAGCCGTCGAAGGCATTCATGCGCACGATGCCGCCGATGCCGGTCTGGTCATACAGCTTGAGCTTGTCGCGCGGCTGCACGTTGTGCGGCTGGCCGAGCGTGATGTAGAGCATCTTGTCCGGCCCGATGCGGCAGGTGCGCGCGCCATGGTTGTAGGACTCCTCCTCCACCGGGACCAGCTGCCCCTGCGGCACCACCTCGATCACCGCCACATCCGGACCCTCGTAGAAGAATTCGGCGGCCGGGAAGTTGAGCACGCGGTTGTGCTCAGCGACGATCAGGAAGCCGTCCTTGGTCCAGCACACGCCGTTCGGGTTGGAGAACTTCAGCGACGGCGCGAAGGACTTGACCTCGGTGGCCATCGGACCCGAGTTACGATTCGTCACCGCCCACACCGTCGTCTTGCGCGTGCCGACGAACAACATGTTGGTCGACGGGGCGATCGCCATGTGCCGTGCATCCGGCACGATGGCGTACAGATCGATCCTGAAGCCCGGCGGCAGCTTGACCCGCTTGAGGTTTTCGCGCAGCTGGTCGGCGTTCGGCCCGGTTTGCGGAACGAGCGGGATGTTGAGGTCGGTGGTGGCGACCTTCATCTGCTTGAGCTTGTCGATGTTCTGCTGCGCCTGTGCCGACAGCGCGGCGCCGAGCGTCAGCGCGGCCGCCGCAAGGAGGGACAAGCCGGCGCGTCCTGCGAATGAGTCCATGTGTCGTCTCCGAAGTGATGATGTGCATGCAGTCGCCGCTGCGTGCGCGGCCATGGCATCTTGTGGCGACACACGAGACCGCGCTGCGGGGCTTATACGCAGGCGGCTGTCGCGTCGGCAGGCTCCCGCCTGTCCACAAACGGTACGTGCGCAACACGCACCTGTAGCGTAAGTGGCCAATTGCGGCGCTTCGCCGCCACTGCTAACGTGCCCCTCCGCGGCGAAACGCGCTCGTCGCCCGACGGGGCGACACCGATGGAGGCAGCCATGACCTCAGCCGAGGAGCGAGAGCTGGTTTATGTTCGCGCCCTGCGCGGTCGCGGCGCAGCGATGTCGCGCCGCGTTCGTCCGCCTGAAGAGATCGTCGAGAGCTGGGTGCGCTGCATCGAGGCCGGCCTGGACCTGGCTCTGCCGCCGCGCATGAGCGTCGTCGGCGACGCGCAGCTCAGACGCCGGCGCGAGCAGGCGGAGCCGGTACGTCGGCTCGCCCTGCCCGAACTCGAGACGCTGTTCCACCAGATCGCCGGGTCGAACTTCCTGCTGGCGTTCGCGGATGCCGACGGCGTGATCCTCGACCTCTATGCCGACAACCGCTTCGCCATCAGTTCATCGGGCGAAAGCATCGTCGTCGGCAGCCACTGGTCCGAGCAGGTGGCCGGCACGAACGGCCTCGGCACGGCGCTGGCCCGCGGAAAGTCGGTGGCCGTCAACGGGCCGGAGCACTACTTCACCAAGTTCGGTGGTATCTCCTGCACCGCGTCCCCCATCCGCGATTCGACCGGTGCCATCGTGGGGGTGCTCGACGCGTCGTCCTACTTCGAGTCGCGCCAGCGCCACACGCAGGCGCTGGTGCAGATGGCCGCGTCGCACATCGAGAACAGCCTGTTCGTCCGCGAGCGCCAGGCGGATGTGCTGCTCGCGATCCATCCTCGGCCGGAGTTCCTCGCCACCATCAGCGCCGGCCTGCTCGCCTTTGCCGAAGACGGGCGGCTGACCGGCTTCAACGCACGCGCGGCGTCCTTGCTCGCAGGGCTCGACTTGCGTCCCGGTACCGGCTTCGAGCAATTGTTCTCCGAGCCTTTCGCCCGCGTGCAGGCGCTGCTCGACCGGCATACCGAGGTGCCGCTGCGCGACGCCATGGGAAGCACGCTGGTGGCGTCGTGGGCGAATCGCCGTCCGCGGATGGCGGTGCGCGCGGCTGCCGTGCGCACACGGCAGAACAAGGGGCCGGGGTACGCGGCCCGCTTCGCGCCGCCGGAGACCGACCTCGTGGCCGACGATCCGGCCGCGCGCAAGGCGGTCGAGCTGGTCGGCGCGGCCGTGCGCGGCCAGGCCCCGATCCTGCTGCGCGGCGAAACCGGCAGCGGCAAGGACTTGCTCGCCCGCATGGCACACCAGATCAGCGGGCGCAAGGGCGCGTTCGTCGCGATCAACTGCGCGGAGCTGCCGGCCGAGCGCTGCGAAGCCGCGCTGTTCGGCTACGTCGGCGGCGCCTTCGACGGCGCGCGCCGAGACGGCCAGCTCGGACTGATCGCCAGTGCCGACGGCGGCACGCTGTTGCTCGACGAAGTAAGCCACCTGGCGCTGCCGGTGCAAGCCGCGCTGCTTCGATTCCTGGACGACCAGACCCTGCGTCCGGTGGGCGGATGCGCGCCTCGGCAGGTCGATGTCCAGGTGCTGGCAGCCACCAATGCCGACCTGGACGCCGAGGTGGCGGCCAGGCGTTTTCGCGCCGATCTGCTCTACCGCCTCAACACCATTTGCGTTGACCTGCCGCCGCTGCGCCGGCGCACCGACTTCGAGCATTGCGTCAGGGCAACACTGCGGAGAATCGACAGCGACGCCTCGATTTCCGAGGCGGGCCTGCAGCGACTCATGCGCCATGCCTGGCCCGGCAACTTTCGCGAGTTGCGCGCGGTGCTGATGCGCGCCCTGCTGCTGCACCCGCAGCGTCGTATCGAAGCGGCCGACGTGGATCCGTTCCTGTCGTCTTCCGCCGACACGGCAGCGCCCGAGCCGACGTTGGCCGGCTCCGCGCTGCGCCGTGGCGCAACTGAAGCGGTGCTTCACGAGTTCCAGCGTACCGGCGGCTGCGTCAGCCAGGTGTCGCGCAATCTCGGCATATCGCGCACGACGGTCTATCGCCACCTCCGAGCGGGACAGGCGGCGGATTCGGGCCGGCCGCCCCAGTAGTCGAGATCGTCCTTCTCGCGGTGCGTGCGAACGATTCCGCACGCAGCGTCACTGCGAGTCGTGCAGCAGCTGCGTCCGGCACAATCGCCACCCGATGCAGCCGCCCCGCCACGACACCCCGTGAACAGCCTCTTCGCCGCTCTCGGCCTCGAATCGTGGAAACCCGTGCTCACGGCGCTGCTGCTGCCGCCGGTGCCCTTCCTGCTGCTGATCCTCGTCGGCGCCCGCCTCCTGCGGCCGCGCCGCGGCTGGGGCTGGACGCTGATCGTGCTGAGCGTCGCCGGGCTCTGGCTCAGCACCTGCACGGGCACTGGGCGCGCACTGGAGCAGTTCGTGCTGCGGCTGCCGCCGGCGCTCAAGGCCGAGCGCATCGCGCAGATCAAGGCGCAAGCCCGCGGTTCCGTCAGCATGGCGATCGTCGTACTGGGCGGCGGCTCCGAGCCGTTCGCGCCGGAGTACGGCATGAGCAACCTCGGCTTCTACTCCATCCAGAGGCTGCGCTTCGGCCTGTGGCTCGGCCGCGAAACCGGCGTGCCGGTGGCCTTCAGCGGCGGGCTCGGCTGGGCGACCGCGCAGGGGACGACGGAAGCCGAGGTGGCTTCTCGCATCGCTGCGCGGGAGTTCAACCAACCGCTGCGCTGGACCGAAGACCAGTCGCGCGACACCCGCCAGAACGCCTCGCACAGCGTCGCCCTGTTGAAGCAGTCGGGCATCAGGCACATCCTGCTCGTGACCCACGGCTGGCACATGCCGCGCGCCCGCCGTGCGTTCGAAGAAGCGGCGGCGCCGCACGGCATCACGGTGGAAGCCGCACCGATGGGCCTTGCGCAGCGCACCGAGTCGCCGGCGCTCGACTGGCTGCCGAGCGGGACCGGCATGCTGCGCGTGCGCAATGCGTTGCGCGAATCGCTGGGCCGCCTGCTGGGCGCATGAAGCCGATCGCCGCCGTCCGGTTCCTTCGCCTTGGAGCGACCGTTCATGGTCCTGTGAACCCCCGGGGGGTCGTGCAAAGCCATGCCGTGGTGCCGCCTGCAGATTCGAAATGCAGTTCACCGCCGAGCTGGCGTGCGAGGCTGGCCGCGAGCCGCAGGCCGAGCGTGCGCACCGCGGCCGGATCGAAACCCGCCGGCAGGCCCTGGCCGTCATCGGCGACGCTGACACGCATCGCGCCGCTTTCCTGGCGTGCGATCGACACCCGGATGCAGCCGTGGCGGCCATCGGGAAAGGCGTGCTTGAAGCTGTTGCCGATCAACTCCGTCAGCAAGAGTCCGAGCGGCACGGCAACGTCGATGCCGATGTCCATCGCTTGCGCGTCGATGTCGAGCCGCACTTCGCCGGGTGCGCGCTCGCTGCTCAGCACCAGCTGCCGGCCCAGGCTCTCGACGTAGCGCTTCAACGGCACCGCGTCGAGGCTGTCGCTGCCATACAGCTGCTCGTGCACCAGCGCCATCGCACGCACGCGTTGCGCCATCTCTTCGAGCGCCACCTGGGCGGCCTCCTCCTGCACCGCCCGGCTTTGCAGCTTGAGCAGGCTCTGCACCACCTGCAGGTTGTTCTTGACGCGGTGATACACCTCCTTCAGCAGGGTCTCCTTCTCCGCCAGCGCCTGGGCGATCGCCTGCTCGTTGCGCACGCGATCGCTCACGTCGGTCACCAGCACGAAGAACCCTTCGACACGCCCGTCGCGAACGTCCGGGATGTATGACGCCTGGCTGTAGCGCACGTTGCCGTCCGGACCGGGGATGGCGCGGTCGAAGTCCTGGCGCTGCCCTGCCAGCGC
>CAJPFZ010000547.1 GCA_905339355.1 Burkholderiaceae bacterium | reverse complement strand
GGAAGGGTGTGGTGAGTGCGGTGCCTACAAGTCGCTCGTGGCAGGCGACGCGCGCAGCGCGAGCCGCCACCGTCGCGGACCTGAGAAGTGTGAGGCCCTCTGTGCCCGCCGCACACCCTTCCGCGGGTGGACTGCTCAGGTGCCACGATCAAGCACGCGCGTGATTAGCCAAGAGGTATTTCCCAGCCATCCTCTCAGGACAAATCATGAGGCTCTTTTCTTTGGTGACTTTCTTTTGAGCCAGCAAAAGAAAGTTACCCGCCTGCCGGGGCGGGACCCGGCACGCGTCGCAGTCAGACCCCCTCCTCCCCACTCAACCGAAACACCCGCACCGCCCGCGCCAGCCGCTGCGCCTGCTCCTTCAGGCTCTCGGTCGCCGCCGCACTCTCCTCCACCAGCGCCGCGTTCTGCTGCGTCATCTGATCGAGCTGGTTGACTTCGCCGCTCACGTGGCCGATGCCGTTGCTCTGCTCGCTCGTCGACGCGGTGATCTCCGACATGATGTCGGTCACGCGCCGGATTGACGCGACGATTTCGCGCATCGTCGTGCCGGCGTCGCCGACCAGCTTGGCGCCTGATTCGACGCGGTCGCCCGAGGTGCTGATCAGGGCCTTGATCTCCTTGGCCGCTTCGGCGCTGCGCTGCGCGAGGTTGCGCACCTCGCCGGCCACGACAGCGAAGCCGCGGCCCTGCTCGCCCGCGCGCGCCGCCTCCACCGCGGCGTTCAGCGCAAGGATGTTCGTCTGGAAGGCGATACCGTCGATCACGCCGATGATGTCGGCGATCTTCTTCGAGTTGGCCGAGATATCGGCCATCGTCGTCACCACCTGCTCCACCACCGCGCCGCCGCGGGCCGCGATGTCGGAGGCCGAACTCGCGAGCTGATCGGCCTGCCTCGCCGACTCGGCGTTGTGGCGCACGGTGCCGGTAAGCTGCTCCATGCTCGACGCCGTCTTCTGCAGGCTGGCGGCCTGCTGCTCCGTGCGATGGCTGAGGTCGTGGTTGCCGCTCGCAATCTCCACCGAGGCCGACGAAATCGATTCGGCGGAGTTGCGGATGTCGCCCACCAAATCGCGCAGGCGATCCTGCATGCCGGCGATGGCCTGCAGCAGGCGCCCGATCTCGTCGCGCGAGCCGGCTTTCACGCTCGAGGACAGGTCGCCCGCGGCGATGGTCTCGGCCACCTGCATCGCCGCCTGGATCGGCAGCGTCACGCTGCGGGTGATGCGCCAGCCGAGCAGCACGCTCAGCGCCACGCCGAGGGCGGCGGCGCCGAGCACCACCAGCAGCGTGGTCTGCTGCACGCCTTGCGCCAGGCCGAAGGCCGCGGCGTTGTTCTTCGCTTCGTGGGCCAGCAGCTCTATCACCTGCTGGCGCCAGAGGGTTTCGCCCGGCCGCACCCGCAGCGTGAGCGACATCACGGCTTCGACGTTGGCGCCTTCGCTGCCGTTGCGCACGGCGTCCTTGATGTCGGGAATCGTCTTCTTGGCGCTGGCCTGGATCAGCTCCAGCAGCCGGCGTTCCTCCGCCGTGCCCTGCGGCCCGGAGGTGAGGCCCACCAGCGCCTGCTCGGCCTGCTGATAGCGCGCGAGGGTGGCGTTCATCGCCTTCACCTCCTTGTCGATCTCCGCCATCTCCGTGAGCAGCGCGATCGAACGCGCGCGGATGGCCATGTCGTCGATCTCGGCCAGCAGCTGATGCGCCAGATCGGTCTTGGGGTTGTTGAGTTCGACGATGTCGCCCAGGTGCCTGCCCAGGGCGCCGACTCCCAACGCACTGACGGCTGCGGTGCCGCACATCAGCACGGCGAGGATCGTGAATCCGAGTGCGAGGCGGCGCCCGATGGACAGGTCGATGCGGAAAAACTTCATGAAGAGCCTCCTGCGCGACGAACGCCCGAGCCATTCCCGAGGCAGCGCCACGTCTTGTCTTCCTTATCGGCCGCTCGCCTGCGCGGTTGAGGTAGATCAATGTCGAATAGTCGCCAGGTCGTCGGTTCTCGTCGCGGTCTGGGCCCCGTTTCCTGCAGTTTGTCGCACACCGGTTGGCCGGCGCGGCGGCGCTGCCTACAGTTCATTCAACGGTGCACATTCGCACCGCCCCACCAGGAGCCCCTCATGTTCGACCGCATCTTTTCCGCCGCCCTCGCCTTCTGCGTGCTCGCAGGCGGCACGCTGGCCGTCGGGACGGCCATGCTCGAGCATGCGCGAACCGACGTGCAGGTCGTGCACCTGCCGCGCGTCGAGATCACCGGCAAGCGCGCAGCGTCGGCACCGCAGCTGGCGCAAGCCGAGCAGGCGGCCATCACGCAAGCGCAGTGACGACAGCGTCCCTCGCGGTCTGCGGAACCCGGCCCGAGCCCAACTACATCTGGCGGAACACGTGCACGAAGCTGCGGCTCACGGGCAGCAACTCCTTGCGTCCCTTGAGCTGAATCTCGGCGGTTTCGTTGGGCCCGCGGTTGACCTGCACCACCTGGTGCAGGTTGACGATCACCGAGCGGTGCACCTGCGCGAAGCGCTCGGGATCGAGTTCGTCGGCCAGTTCGCGGATCGTCTTGCGGATCAGCGCCTCGCCGCCTTCCCACACCACCAGGGTGTATTTCTCGTCGGCACGAAGATAGGCCACCTGTTCGACCGGGATCAGCCGCACGCTGGTGCCCACCGACGCCTTGATCCATTGCAGCGAGCTGCGCGCCGGAACGCGCGAGCGCAACTCGCCGGACAGCTTTTCGATGACCGCATCCAGCGCCGAAGGCGCCGGCGCCGCCTGCTGCAAGCGTTCGCGCAGGCGATTCACCGTGTCGGCCAGGCGCTGCTCGTCAAAGGGCTTGACCAGGTAGTCGATCGCGCCTTGCTCGAACGCCTGCACCGCATACTGCTCGAACGCCGTCACGAAGACGATCTGGGCGCGACGCTCGATCGAGCGAGCCGCCTCGACGCCGTTCATGCCCGGCATGTGCACGTCGAGAAAGACGACCTGCGGCTGGTGGATGTCGAACATCTCCACCGCCTCGCGCCCGTTGCGCGCGTCGGCGACGATCTCCAGTTCGGGCCACAGGCGGGCCAGGTGGCTGCGCAGGCGCTCGCGCAGCAGCGGTTC
>CAJPFZ010000546.1 GCA_905339355.1 Burkholderiaceae bacterium | reverse complement strand
GCGCTTGAAGTTGTCGCCCTTGCGGAACGGAAACCCGGTGCCGACCAGCGACTCCTGCATGCGCGTTCGCTTGGACACGCGCAGCCGCTTGTCGTTGAGGAAGGCGCCGCGGCCCTTGGAGGCGTAGAACAAGTCGTTGCGCGTCGGGTCGTACACGACGCCTTGCTGCACCTGGCCCTTGAACGCCAGCGCGATCGATACCGCATAGACCGGAAAGCCATGGATGAAATTGGTCGTGCCGTCCAGCGGGTCGATGATCCACACATAGTCGCTGTGCTGGGCACCGTGGGTGCGGCCCGACTCTTCGGCCAGGATGCCGTGGCCGGGGTAGGCGGTCAGCAGCACGTCGATGATGGCCTGCTCGGCCGCCTGGTCGACCTCGGTGACGAAGTCGTTGGGCGACTTGGTGTTGACCTTCAGCAGGTCGAGGTCCAGCGATGCCCGGTTGATGATGGCCCCCGCCGCGCGTGCCGCCTTGATGGCGATGTTGAGCATGGGATGAAGCGCTTGCGACATGGGGCAACCTTGGAATGCGTGGGCTGGCAGGGGGAAAGAGCAGGGCGGGCGCTCGTGCAGTGTTCTGCACCAGGCGCTGCGGATAATGCGATTTTATCCGGCATGCCATGTCGACCAGCGACCCGACCCGTTTCATATTGCTCAATACGAGCCATCCCGGCAACGTCGGGGCGGCCGCGAGGGCGATGAAAGTGATGGGCTTTTGCGACCTCGTGCTCGTCGCTCCACGCCATCCCGAGGTTCTGGAGCACCCGGAGGCACGCGCGATGGCCAGCGGCGCGACCGACGTGCTCGACCGCGCGCGCGTGGTCGCGAGCTTCGCCGAAGCGCTCGATGGGGTCACGTTCCTCTGCGCCACCGCGATGACGCCGCGCGACTTCGGGCCACCGACCCATGCGCCCCGCCAGCTGTTCGCCACGCTCGGGCAGCAGCACCAGCGCGTGGGCTTCGTTTTCGGCTCCGAACGCTTCGGCATGAGCAACGACGAGGTCTACCGCTGCCACGCCTGCCTCAGCATCCCGACCGATCCCGGCTACGGATCGCTGAACCTCGCGCAAGCGGTGCAGCTGATCGCCTATGACTGGCGCCAGGCGCTGGGCGGCTTTGCGGTGCAGCCACGCACCGACGAACCGATGGCCGCCGACGCGGCGGCGGTGCATGGCGTGCTCAACCACTGGGAGCAGGCGCTGCGCGCCATCGGCTTCCTCGATCCGGCGGCGCCCAAGAAGCTCATGCCGCGACTCAACCAGCTGTTCAACCGCGCGCAGCTGACCCCAGAGGAAGTTCACATCCTGCGCGGCATCGCCCGCAGCATGCTCAAACGCTGAGCGGCCGGGCGGGGGCCGCCACACCGGGCAAGGCCACTCTCGGCGCCCCAGGCACGCATAGGGGGCTGCGGCTAAACTTTGCAGCCCACTCAAGCGAGTTCCCATGTTCGAGCGCCTGCGAGAAGACATCGACTGCATCATGGAGCGCGACCCCGCGGCGCGTTCCAGGTGGGAGGTGTTGACTTGTTATCCGGGCCTGCATGCGCTGGTGTTCCACCGCTGGGCCCACAGCTGCTGGACGCATGGCTGGCATTGGCCGGCGCGCTTCATCTCCAACGTGGCGCGCTGGTGGACCGGCATCGAAATCCATCCCGGTGCCCTCGTCGGGCAGCGTGTGTTCATCGACCACGGCATGGGCATCGTGGTCGGCGAAACGGCCGAGATCGGCGACGAGTGCACGATCTACCAGGGCGTGACACTCGGCGGCACCTCGCTCTACAAGGGCGCCAAGCGACACCCGACGCTTGGCAAGGGTGTGGTGGTGAGCGCCGGCGCCAAGGTGCTGGGCGGCTTTACCGTGGGCGACGGCGCGCGTGTCGGGGCGAACGCCGTGTTGCTCAAGCCGGTGCCTGCAGGCGCCACCGCGGTCGGCATTCCGGCGCGCATCGTCGAGGCCAAGGACACCGAGGCCGGCGAGGCGCCCAAGGGCTTCACGGCCTATGGCGTCACGCTGGGTGACGATCCGGTGGCGCAGGCGATGAAGGGGCTCATCGACCACACGGCGGGCCACGAGCATCAGATCGCTCTGCTGTGGAAGGCGATCGAGAAGCTTTCCGGCGACGTGAAGGACACGGAATGCGTGCCGAGCGACGCGCAGAAGGCAGAAGACTTCGACGCGGATCAGCTGAAGCAGCTGATGCGCTAGGGAACTACCTCTTTGCCGACTTCGGCCTGAACGCCTTGCACACCGCCTCGTCGCATTCGATGTACGGCCCGCCGATCAGGTCGATGCAGTAGGGCACGGCGGCGAAGATGCCGTGAACGGGCGGCTGCATGCCGGGCAGGCCTTGCAGCGTTTCGGCGATGGACTTCGGCTGGCCAGGCAAGTTGATGATCAGCGCCTGGCCGCGGATCACCGCCACCTGGCGCGACAGGATGGCCGTCGGCACGAAGTTCAGGCTGATCTGCCGCATCTGCTCGCCGAAGCCCGGCATCAGCTTGTCGGCCACGGCCAGCGTGGCCTCCGGCGTCACGTCGCGCGGCGCGGGGCCGGTGCCGCCCGTCGTGAGCACGAGGTCGCACTTCGCCTGGTCGGCAAGTTCGCGCAGCGCGGCGCTGATGCCTTCCTGCTCGTCGGGGATGAGCCGCGTTTCCCAGGTGATGGGGTTGCGCACCGCGCGGGTGAGCCATTCCTTCAATGCCGGAATGCCCTTGTCTTCATAGACCCCCGTGGAGGCGCGGTCGCTCACCGACACGACGCCGATGCGCACGGGATCGAGTTCGTCATTCGCCATGGTGGTGCTGCTTGATGAACTTGAAGAGTTCTCGATAGGCGCGCCCGCTGCGCTGCTCCGGCACGGCCGCGGCGTCCTTGCGCGCGGCGCGGATCAGGCTGCGCAATTGCTGCAGGTCGCTTTCCGGGTGCTCGGCGCTGAAACGGGTCAGCGCGTCGTCACTCGCGATCAGTTCGGCGCGCCAGCGTTCGGCTTCGTGCAGCGCGAGCGAGTCCTTGGCACGGCCGAGCTGCATCGCGGCCACGGCCTCGCGCAGCGGTTCGGGGTCGGTGCGGCGCATCAGCTTGCCGATGTACTGCATCTGGCGCCGGCGGCCCTCATGCGATCGCGTGCGCTTGTACTCGTCGATCGCGCCGCGCAGCGACTCGTCGATGTCGAGATCGGCGAGGCGGTTGTCGGGCAGCGCCACCAGCGCCTCGCCGAGGTCCTGCAGGCCGTGCGAGTCCTTCTTGCGCTGCGTCTTGCTGGGGCGCTCGGCCTCGGGCAGGGCCGAGGCTGTGTCGTCGTCGGGAGAAGGGGGAAGCGCTCGCACGGTCGCGTGGTCTGTGGGGATGAAAGCGGTGAGTATGATAGTCCGCAGCCCCCACAAGAGCCGGCGCCTCGCCGGGAAAAACCAATGGCCCTTGCCACCGCTTCGTCTCCTGCCGTCCTTGCCAGCCGCTCGGGCTTTGCCTATTCGCGAGACCAGTTCCAGCAACTGGTCGAAGACGCCCTGGGCCTGGCGAAGTCGCTCGGCGCGAGCGATGCCGGAGCCGAAGTGTCCGAAGGCGTGGGCCTGTCGGTGTCGGTGCGCAAGGGCGAGATCGAGAACGTGGAGCGCAACCGCGACAAGTCGATCGGCGTGTCGGTCTACATCGGGCGCCGCCGGGGCAACGCGAGCACGTCCGACTTCTCTCGCACCGCGCTCGAACAGACGGTGCGCGCGGCCTACGACATCGCCCGCTTCACCGCCGAAGACCCGGCCGCGGGCCTGCCCGATGAAGAAGACCTCGCGCTTGGCGCCGCGGCCACGCGCGACCTGGACCTGTTCCACCCCTGGGCCATCGATGCCGAGGGCGCGGTGGAGATCGCCGCGCGTTGCGAGGGCGCGGCGCTCTCGGTGGACCCGCGCATCACCAACTCCGAAGGCGCGGGTGTCTCGGCGCAGCAGTCGCACTTTTTCGCCGGCAACACGCGCGGCTTTCGCGGCGGCTATGCGAGCTCGCGGCACTCGCTGTCGGTCGCGCCGATCGCCTCGCTGCCCGGCCGGGGCGGCGACGACATGCAGCGCGATGCCTGGTACAGCTCGATGCGCGCGCCGCAGGAACTCGCGGCGCCCGAGGCCGTGGGCCGCTACGCCGCCGAGCGGGCGCTGTCGCGCTTGAAGTCGCGCAAGATCGCGACCTGCGAGGTGCCGGTGCTGTTCGAATCGACGGTGGCCGCCGGCCTGCTGGGCGCCTACGTGCAGGCGACCAGCGGCGGAGCGCTTTACCGCAAGTCGAGTTTCCTGCTCGACTCGCTCGGCAAGCAGGTGCTGCCCGAGCACATCGACATCCACGAAGACCCGCACAAGCCGCGAGGCAAGGGCAGCGCGCCGTTCGACGACGAAGGCGTGGCGACCAAGGTGCGCGACGTCGTCAAGGGCGGCGTGGTTCAAGGCTACTTCCTGTCGAGCTACTCGGCGCGCAAGCTCGGGATGCGCACGACCGGCCATGCCGGCGGCTCGCAGAACCTGCGATTGAGCAGCCGTCTCACTCAAGAGACAGACGATCTCGACGCCATGCTGCGCAAGCTCGGCCGCGGCCTTTTCGTGATCGAGCTGATGGGCCAGGGCGTCAACTACGTGACCGGCGACTACTCGCGCGGCGCCGCGGGCTTCTGGGTCGAAAACGGCCGCATCGCCTATCCCGTGCACGAGATCACCATCGCCGGCAACCTGCGCGACATCTTCAAGGGCATCGCCGCCGTCGGCGCAGATGCGTACACGCTCGGCGGCAAGACGGTCGCATCGCTGCTCATCGAGCGCATGAAGATCGCGGGCTCCTGACGCGGCGACGTTGTCAGATGACGGGGCAAACCCGCTGTTTCTCGCACGGGTAAATCCCGGTGGGGCGTCGCAGGCCCACTTCTAGAATTTGCCGCGCACTGCCTTGTCTGCAAACAACAGGAGATCCCTATGCAGCGTCGTTCCTTTGTTCATGGTGCCGGCATCGCCGGCGTGCTGGCGGCTGGAGTCGCCCCAGCCGTCGTGCAAGCCCAGGCCAACATCCGCTGGCGCCTCGCCTCCAGCTTCCCGAAGTCGCTGGACACGATCTACGGCGCGGCCGAGGTCTTCTCCAAGAAGGTCAGCGAGCTGACCGGCGGCAAGTTCCAGGTTTCGGTTCACGCGGGCGGCGAGCTGATGCCTCCGTTCGGCGTGGTCGACGGCGTGCAGAACGGCACCGTCGAGATGGCGCACACGGCGCCCTACTACTTCTTCGGCAAGGACGAAACCTTCGCGCTGGCCTGCGCGATTCCCTTCGGCCTGAACTCGCGCCAGATGACGGCGTGGATGGTCGAAGGCAACGGCCTCAAGCTGATGCGCGAGTTCTACGCCAAGTACAACATCATCAGCTTCCCGATGGGCAACACCGGCGCGCAGATGGGCGGCTGGTACCGCAAGGAGATCAAGTCGATCGCCGACATCAAGGGCTTGAAGATGCGCATCGGCGGCTTTGCCGGCAAGGTGCTCGAGCGCATGGGCGGCGTGCCGCAGAACATTCCGGGCGGCGAGATCTACCAGTCGCTCGAGAAGGGCACGATCGACGCCACCGAATGGGTCGGACCGTATGACGACCAGAAGCTCGGCTTCAACAAGGTCGCCCCGAACTACTACTACCCCGGCTGGTGGGAAGGCGGCCCGCAGCTCGACCTGTACGTCAACACCAAGGCCTACGAAGGCCTGTCGGCCGAGTACAAGGCGGTGATCGAATGCGCCGCCGCTGTGGGGCACATCGATATGCAGGCCAAGTACGACGCCAAGAACCCGGCGGCGCTGCGCCAGCTGGTGGCCGGCGGCACGAAGCTGTTCCGCTTCCCGAAGGACGTGCTGGATGCGGCGTTCAAGGAGTCGATGGCGCTCTACTCCGAGCTGTCGGCCAAGAACCCGAGCTGGAAGAAGGTCTACGAGGACTACGCGAAGTTCCGCAGCGAGCAGAACCTGTGGTTCCGCTTCGCCGAAGCTGGCTTCGACGACTTCATGCAGCAGCAGAAGCTGTGATCCTGGTGGTGCCCGACGGGCACCGCGCAAGCCCCGCGCGACGCGAGTCAGCGGGGCTTTTTCATGGGCGCTCGTCGCCTCTCGATCATGGATGCCCGCGCGCTGTCGGCGAACAAAAGAACAAAAGAACAAAAGGGCCGCGGCACTGGCGTGCCGCGGCCCTTTCCGATCACTGTGCGGCACGCAGTCCTGCGTGCCGCCCGCGTCTACTTCTTCGGTCCGAACAACTCGTCGAGGTTGATCTCCTTCGTTTCCTCGGCTGGTTGAACCTCGATCTTCTGGTTGGTCACGTCCAGATCGGCCGCCTTGTCGAGGCCGGTACCCGCGAGCCCCGGGAAGGCGATCAGCAGACCGACCATCACGACCTGGATCACGACGAAGGGCACGGCGCCCCAGTAGATCTGGCCGGTCGTGATGCGGGCGACCGGCTGCTTGGTCACGCGGTCCGTGTAATCGTCGGTCGGCGCGACGCTGCGCAAGTAGAACAGGGCGAACCCGAACGGCGGGTGCATGAACGAGGTCTGCATGTTCACGGCCAGCAGAATGCCGAACCACACCAGGTCGATGCCCAGCTTCTCGGCCACCGGCGCGAGCAGCGGCACCACGATGAAGGCCAGTTCGAAGAAGTCGAGGAAGAAGGCCAGCAGGAAGATGAGGATGTTCACGACGATGAGGAAGCCAACCTGTCCGCCTGGCAGCCCGCCGAGCAGGTGCTCCACCCACTTGGGCCCGTCCACGCCCTGGAACGACAGGCTGAAGACAGTGGCTCCAAGCAGGATGAAGAGCACGAAGCACGACAGCTTCATCGTCGAGTCCATGGCCTGCTTCATCAGGTGCAGACTCAGGCGCCGGCGCGACATGGCCATCACCAGCGCGCCGGTGGCGCCCATCGC
>CAJPFZ010000545.1 GCA_905339355.1 Burkholderiaceae bacterium | reverse complement strand
CGCGTCGACCGCTGCCGCGTCGTTGACGTTCAGCGCGATGCCGCGGCCGCCTTGCGGCGCCAGCGCCTCGCCGATGGCCTGGGCGCCCGGATCCGTCGTCGCCGTGCCGATCACCTTGACGCCACGCGCCGCCAGCTCGGCAGCGATCGCTCGGCCGATGCCGCGCGACGCGCCGGTCACGAGCGCCACCTGTCCTTGCAGTTGCGCCGTGCTCATGCCAGCAGCCCTTTCACCTCGGCCAGCGTGGCCGGGTCGACGATGGTCGCCGTAGCGATCTCCGCGTCGATGCGCTTGACCATGCCGGCCAGCACCCTGCCCGGCCCGCACTCGAAGATGCGGCCAATGCCGCGCGCACGGATCGCCTGCACGGTCTCGACCCAGCGCACCGGGCCGAAGGCCTGGCGGTACAAGGCGTCGCGAATCGCCTGCGGCTCGGTTTCACTCTTCACGTCGATGTTGTTGATCACCGGGAAGCGCGGTGCGGCGAACGAAGCCTGCGCCAACTTCTCCTTCAGCCGTTCGGCCGCGGGCCTCATCAGGCTGGAATGGAACGGGGCCGAGACCGGCAGCGGTAGCGCGCGCTTGGCGCCCAGCGTCTTCAACGCCTCGCAGGCCTTCTCCACGCCGAGCTTGCTGCCGGCGATCACCGTCTGTTTGGGATCGTTGAAGTTGACGGCCTCCACCGCTTCACCGCTCGCCGCCGCCACCTCGGCGCAGCCGGCGCGCACGGCCTCGGCGTCCATGCCGAGAATGGCCGCCATCGCGCCCACGCCCACCGGCACCGCCTCCTGCATCGCCTGGGCGCGGAAGCGCACCAACGGCAGCGCGTCGGCGAGGCTCAGCGAACCGGCGGCCACGAGCGCCGTGTATTCACCCAGCGAGTGGCCGGCCACCACCGACGGCTCCAGGCCCGTCTCAGCCAGCCACGCCCGGTAACAGGCGATGCCCGCCGTCAGCATCACAGGCTGGGTATTGGTCGTGAGGTCGAGCTGTTCCTTGGGGCCTTGGCGAATCAGCGCACCGATGTCTTCGCCCAGCGCCGCGCCGGCTTCCCGCAGGGTGTCGCGCACGGCAGGGTGATCGCCCCAGGCGTCGAGCATGCCGACGGCTTGCGAGCCTTGCCCGGGGAAAACGAATGCGAACTCGCTCATCGCTTGTCTCTTTTGCTTGTATTGATGTGCAGCGCCAAGCGCCGCGCCTTCACAGGTCGAGCAGAACCGCGCCCCAGGTGAATCCGCCGCCCACGCCTTCGAGCAGCACGGTGTCGCCGCGCTTGATCTTGCCGCCTCGCACCGCCTCGTCGAGCGCCAGCGGAATGGAGGCGGCCGAGGTGTTGCCGTGCTGGTCGACGGTGACGATCACCTTGTCCATCGGCAGCTTCAGCTTGCGGGCCGTGCTCTGCATGATGCGGATGTTGGCCTGGTGCGGAATCAGCCAGTCGATGTCGGCGTCGGTGCGTTCGGCCTTTGCGAGCACGGCGCGCGCCACGTCTTCGAGCACGCCGACGGCCAGCTTGAACACCGCCTGGCCGTCCATCTTCAGCAATGGATCGCCCAGCACGCTGCCGCCGGAGACGTGGCCCGGCACGCAGAGGATGTCCACGTGACGGCCGTCGGCATGCAACTCGCTTGCGAGGATGCCCGGCGTGTCGCTCGCCTCGAGCACCACGGCGCCGGCGCCGTCGCCGAACAGCACGCAGGTGGTTCGGTCCTTGAAATCGAGGATGCGCGAGAACACTTCGGCGCCGATCACGAGCGCCTTGCGGGCGGCGCCGGTGCGGATCATCGAATCGGCCACCGTCAGCGCGTAGACGAAGCCCGAGCAGACGGCCTGCACGTCGAAGGCCGGGCAGCCCTGCACGCCGAGCTTTTCCTGCACCATGCAGGCGACCGACGGGAACACCATGTCGGGCGTCGAGGTGGCGACGATGATCAGGTCGATCTCGGCGGCGTCGAGCTTCGCGGCATCGAGTGCCCGCTTGGCAGCTTCGAAGGCCAGGTCGCTGGAGGTGACGTCAGGCGCCGCAAAGTGGCGCGCCCGGATGCCGGTGCGCTCTACGATCCATTGATCGGAGGTCTCGATGCCCTGCTCTGCGAGCTGCGCGGCGAGATCGTCATTGCTCAGGCGGCGCGGCGGCAGGAAGCTGCCGGTGCCGGTGATGCGCGAAAAGCGTGCGGATATGGGATTCATGCGGTGGGCGTGGTCGCGGGCACCAGGGTTTCCTTCTCCTCGGCCACCGGCGGCGGCAGAGCCGCCAGCGTTTCGAGAATTCGATCGT
Organism: Burkholderiaceae bacterium; assembly: GCA_905339355.1. Taxonomy (GTDB): domain Bacteria; phylum Pseudomonadota; class Gammaproteobacteria; order Burkholderiales; family Burkholderiaceae_C; genus Albitalea. The sequence continues at coordinate 823 of CAJPFZ010000545.1, read as the reverse complement.
GCACCCGCTCCAGCAAGCCGTGGCGGGCGGCATCATAAGCCCGATTGAGCGCCTGCTCGAAAGCAAAGGCGTCCGACGATCCGTGGGCCTTGAACACCAGCCCGCGCAGGCCGAGCAAGGCGCCGCCGCTGTAGCGGCGGTGGTCCAGGCGGTTGGCCAGGCGGCTCAACACCGGCCGGGCGATCAGGCCGGCCAGCTTCGTGAGCGGCGTGCGCGTGAACTCCTGCTTGAGAAACTGCCCGATCAGCGAGGCCAGCCCTTCGGAGGTCTTCAGCGCGACGTTGCCGACAAAGCCGTCGCAAACCACGACGTCGATCGTGCCCTTGAAGATGTCGTTGCCTTCGACGTTGCCGACGAAATTCATGTGGCCCGCGGCCGCCACCGAGCGCAGCAGTTCGCCGGCACGCTTGATCGCCTCGTTGCCCTTGATCTCTTCTTCTCCGATGTTGAGCAGGCCGACGCTCGGATTCTCCTGCCCGTCGACCGCGGAGACGAACGCCGCGCCCATCACCGCGAACTGCAGCAGGTGTTCTTCGGTGCAATCGACGTTCGCGCCGAGGTCGAGCACGGTCGTGTAGCGCCCGAGCTTGTTCGGCATCACCGCCGCGATCGCCGGCCGGTCGATGCCCTCGAGCGTCTTGAGCAGATAGCGTGAGACGGCCATCAGGGCGCCGGTATTGCCTGCCGAGACGCAGGCATGGGCCGGCGCCCGGCCCTCGGCATCGGGCTTGACCTGGGTGATCGCCACCCGCATCGACGAGTCTTTCTTGCGGCGCAAGGCGACTTCGATCGAATCGTCCATCTCGACCACTTCGGTGGCGGC
>CAJPFZ010000544.1 GCA_905339355.1 Burkholderiaceae bacterium | reverse complement strand
CTCCGCCAGTTGACCTGCTACGGCAGTCCACCGGCATCCCCAAAAGCCCCGCCTCACCTCTGAGAGCGGGGCTTTTTCTTTCCGGGGTCGTCCACGCTCGTCCACCGCCTTCCATCCCCTCGTGGGGGTACCAGTGGGGGTACCGGCAACACGCTGGAGGTACCATACTCGGAGACCCCTTCCGGATCCCCCCGCGATGGCGCGCGAACTCCTCACCGCCCGAAAGCTCGACTCCCTGCTGCGTGACGCGATCACCGATGCCGCAGCGCGCAACACGCGGATCAAGATCAGGGACGGCGAGAACCTCATGCTGATCGTGCGCCCGAACGGGGGGGCCAGCTGGGTTCTGGAGTATCGCCACGAGAGGCAGCGCAAGCCGTACACCCTTGGAGCCTGGCCGGCCGTCAAGCTTGCCGACGCCCGCGCGCTGGCCGACAAGGCTCGCTCGCAGCTGGCGCACGGCGTCGACTTGGTTGCGCAACGCCAAGCTGTCGCCGACCACGCGAAGGCGACCCGCGCCGCCGCCGGCTACACGGTACTGCGCTTGTTCGAGGACTGGATGGCCAAGAAGACGGGAAGCGCCGTCTACCTCGGCAACATCCGAGCGGCCTTCGTCAAGGATGTGCTGCCGGAGATCGGATATCGCCTCCCGGGAAAGGTGACACGCCAGGACGTCCTCTCCATACTGCGCAAGCTGGAGGAGCGCGGTGCTCTCGTCCTGCTGCGCCGGGTGCGGATGTGGTTGAAGCAGATGTACGAATACGCGCTCGACGCCGACATCGTGACCTCGTCGCCCGTGCCGACCGGGCATCTCAAGAGCTTCTTGAACGCGGACCAGGGGCATTTTCCGGCGATCACCAACGCCGCCGAGATCCCGAGACTGATGCGCGCGATACGAGGGTATGAGCACACCATCGTGCGGACGGCGTTGCTGCTGTGCGCGCATCTGTTCCAGCGACCGTCCGAACTCCGCGAAGCGACGATTGACGAGTTCGACATGACCAGCGCCCGTTGGACCATCCCGGCAGAGCGGATGAAGAAGAGGCGTGAACACTGGGTGCCCCTGTCCCGCCAGGTCGTGGCGCTGCTGCGCTCGCACCTCGGTGTCGTCGGTTCGCAAGGTTATTTGTTGCCGGGCCGGCGGTACGAGAAGCCCATCAGCGAAGGCACGATGAACGCGGCACTGAATGCGCTCGGCTTTCAGGGCAGACAGACTGTCCACGGTTTCCGGGCCACGGCGAGAACCATCCTCGAGGAACACCTTCACGTGGACGAACGCTTCATCGAGAAGCAGCTTGCGCACGAGGAACAGAACAAGACCAAGCGTGCCTATAACCGTGCCGAGTACTGGGCGGAGCGCGTGAAGATGATGCAGGCCTGGTCGGACTGGCTCGACGCACAGCGCTGACACGGGCCGACTGCTGCGTCTGCAGGCGCTCTCCAAGTGCCCCAGTCGCGCCGTGCGGACCCGAGGCGCGGGAACACGCGGTTCTGCCTTGATGTGGTCCCCAAAGGGCGCCAGGATCTCCTGGCGCCACGGACTCGCCCCGACGGTGCGCCTTTCCCGCCTTCACCCAACGAGGCGTGCCGCATCCGCCTCGGTTCAGCAAGGAAGACCATGCAGGAGCTGGGCCCTCAGTACCTGGTCGACGGAGTTCGACTTCGGCCGAGCGACGACAGATGGCAACCGGCTCTTGCGAACGCCCACAAGACGGGTGGCCAGCCGCTTTGCCTCTGTCGTCCCGGCGGCGTGCCGATGTACGTGGCACGCTACAACGAGTTCGTGGTGAAGCGATTGCCTGACAACGGTCCAGCGCACCATCCCGCCTGTTGTTCCTACGAACAGCCTCCGGGCCAGTCAGGTCTGGGCGAGGTGCTGGGTGACGCGGTCATCGAATGTGCGCCTGACCGTACGGAGGTGCGGCTCGATTTCCCGCTGACGCGGCGGCCCGGACGGCCCATCGCGCCAGGTGAGCCGAGCGCCGCGCGCACCGAGGTCGTCGCCCAGCGGCGTCGCCTCGGTCTGCGCGGACTGGTGCACCTGCTCCTGCAGCGTGCGGGCTTCAACCGCTGGTACCCCCGGATGCACGGCAAGCGGACGTGGTACGTGTTGCGCAAACACCTCATGGCCGCGGCGGGCGAGATCGAAACCAAGGGCATGCGCCTGGCCGACGTCCTGTTCATTCCGGAGCCGTACACGATCGAAGCCGCGGTGGCGATTGCCCGGCGCCGCGCGCAAGCCCTGTCCGTCCTGCTGTCGCCCGGCGAGGATGTCCAGTTCCGGCTGATGGTGGTGATGGGCGAGCTCAAGGAGTTCTGTGCCACCGACATCGACTACAGGATCGTGCTGCGCCACATGCCCGACTGCCCGCTCTACATGGAGCGCAAGGCAGGCGAGCGCTTCAAGAAGGTGTTCGAACGCGAGTACGAGGCCTGGGCCCATCAGCGGGCGGCGGAGCAGGGCGGGCATGCCGACCCGATGCGGCTTCGATTCCTCTTCTGTGGGCTGATCTACGCCAAGCGGGAGGCGGTGTACTTCATCGACACGGCCACGCTTGTGATGTGCTCAGCAAGTTGGATCCCGCTCGACCAGCCGTACGAGCAGCCGTTGATCGACGAACTCGTGCGGCAGGAGCGCCGCTTCCTGAAGCCTCTGCGATTCGAATCGAAGCAGGGTGCGGCGTTTCCGAATGCGGTGCTGCTGGACACCGGGGATGCCGAGCTGCCGCTGGACATCGTCACGCCTTTCATGTCGGAGCGCGATCGCTCGACAAAGGAGCGTGCGATCGGCAAGCGACCGGCCGGTTGGGTCTGGAACATGCAATGCGAGCAGGCACCACCGCCCTTGCCCGAGCGAGCAGAGGCGGCGCGGGCTTTCACCTTTGGTCGCGGCAAGATGGCTTGATTCTCGAAGCGCGGCTCGTAAGGTCGCGCGATGCTGACACAACAGGAACGTGCCGATCTGGAGCACTTCGCAGCGGCCGTGGGACGCTCGCTGCCGGGCCACCGCAAACGTGAGCAGCAGAGCCGGATGATGGCCGCGGTGGCGGAGACATTCGACCGCTGCCTGCACGGGGGCGAGACCGAAGAGACGGACGGGCGCAACATCCTCGTCTGCGAATCTGGCACCGGTACCGGCAAGACGTTCGCGTATGCGATCCCTGGCCTGGTGCTGGCCCGCTCGGCCGGCAAGAAGCTGGTGATCTCCAGCTCGACCGTCGCGCTGCAGGAGCAGCTTGTAGCGAAGGACCTGCCGTTTCTGCAGTCGTGCGCTCCCTGGCCCATCGGTTTTGCGCTGGCAAAGGGGCGTGCACGCTACGTCTGCAAGGTGCGCCTCGAACTCGCGACGCGGGCCGCGGCGCAGGTGTGCATCGGCGAGGAAGGGAAGGACGTCGACGCGCCCACAGCCGACGCGCTACGGCGCATGAACGACGCGCTGGCCGCCAGCCGATGGGATGGCGACCGCGACCGTCTGGAGGAAGCCGTGCCCGACGCCCTTTGGGATCGCGTCACGACGGATCGCCATGGCTGCGCGGGAAACCGGTGTCCGGACTTCAGTGGGTGCGCCTTCTATCGCGCGCGCCAGCGGGTGAGGGACGCAGACGTCGTGGTGGCGAACCACGACCTGGTCCTTTCCGCGCTCGAGCTGAGCCCAGGCAGCCTGTTGCCCGATCCATCGGAGTGCTTCTTTGTGTTCGACGAGGGCCACCGGCTGCCACACAAGATCGTGCAGCACTGCGCCGAGCGCCATGCAGTGCGCGCAACCTACGGCTGGGCGGGCGAGGTGCCGGATGTCGTGCTGACGGTCGTCCATGCGCTTCGCCTCGATGCCAGCGCGCATCCGCGGTTCCAGGCCGCGTGCATGGCGGTCACGCGCGCCATCGGTCTCGTGTGGCAGTGGATCGCCAGCGCCGAAGGCTGGATCGAGGGGGTGCTGCGTTTCGCGCATGGCATCGTGCCGGAGGCGCTCGCACGACCGGGTGCGGAATTGCTTGCAGCAACACAGGATGTGCTCGACCTGCTGGGCGAGATGCGCGCGCATGTGCTGAAGTGCGCCGCGCAGGCGCCGGAGCTTGCGCAGCAGCTGCTGGCAGACCTGGGCGTGCGGATCGTCACCGGCACGCGTGTGGCAGATACATGGACCTTGATGCTGCGCCACGACCGCGCAGGGGCGGCGCCGACGGCCCGCTGGATCGAGCGCGCGGGCGACGATGCCGTGATCACCGCCTCCCCGATCGACGCAGGAGGCCGCCTGGAGCGCACCCTCTGGAAACGCGTCAGTGCCGCGGTCGTCACGTCGGCGACGCTGACCGCCGGCAACAGCTTCAAGTTGTTCCAGCACCAGACGGGGCTCGACCGGTTGCCCGCGGTGCGCACCCTGCAACTGTCATCGCCGTTCAACTATCGCGATCAGGCGTGTCTTGTCGTTCCGGGGATGCGGTCGAGCCCGGCCGATGTTCGAGCCCATACCGTGGAGGTCGCCGAGTTGCTGCCGGACCTGGTGGCCGATGGCGGCTCCCTCGTGCTGTTCGCGTCTGCCCAGCAAATGCGCGATGTCCACGACAGCATGCCGGCGTGGATCAAGGCGCAGGTCCTAATGCAGGGCGTGCAGCCGAAGAGCGCGCTTCTTCGGCTGCACCGCGAGCGCGTGGACGCGGGCCGCCCGTCCACGATCTTCGGCCTGGCGGCATTCCAGGAGGGAGTCGACCTGCCGGGCGCCTATTGCACCTGTGTCGTGATCGTGAAGCTGCCGTTCGCGGTGCCGGCGCACCCCTGGGAGCAGGCGCGCGCCGAGTGGGTGCAGCGTTGCGGCCGCAGCCCGTTTCGGGAGCTGGTGCTGCCGGAGGTCTGTATTCGGCTGGCACAGGCGGCCGGTCGCTTGATCCGAACGCACAGCGATCGCGGCACCGTCGTGATCCTCGATCGCCGCGTCGTGTCGCGCAGGTATGGGCGCGAGCTGCTGCAGTCGCTGCCGCCCATGCTGTTGGACCTCGGCGGGCGAGGGTGCGGCGGCGTTGCCGGGGAGGGCCTTGATTGCGCAGGCCACGCCGGTACCGTCGAACTCCATTGCCACCGCTGAGGCACGAGCCTGTCACAGGTGGCCTGACACGGAAGGAACACCATGAACCAGCTTGCGACCACGTCAATCGCACCGACGGCCGTATCGACATCGATCCTCGGGCAGCGCCCGACCAGCCAGCTGCCCATCGGCGGAGTCATCCGCCCAGGCATCAAGATCCTCACGCAGGCCGCGCAGCAAAACGACGCAGCGCGCACCGTCTACGAGCGAGGCTGCGCAGACGGCAAGGACTTCGACACCATCGAGGCCGAAATCAGGCGGACCGCGCCCAGCCTGAAGAACCCGCTGAGGCCGGCCAACGTGCCGTACTTCAGTGCCCGACGGGGGGACTTTCCGACGCACGAGCTGGCCGACATGCTGCTCGAGAAGTACGGTGAGACGCGGGAGGACGGCGTGCGCCGCCTCTATCGTTTTCCGGTCATCTTCGCGGCCGACTCGCTGGAGCTGGTGATGCCGCACAACCTGCAGGTGTGGGCGGCAGGCAAGCGCAGGTACTGGGCCGAGTACGACGCTGCGGGTGTGCGCCGATGCAAGACCTTCGCCACGGTGCCGAAGGATGCGGCCGGGCGGGTGATCCGCTTGTTCGGCGGGCGCAAGGTGATCGATCGGCCCGAGTTGGGCGGCGTATGCGACCCCGAACGGTGTCCGCAGTACCAGGACCGGCAGTGCAACCTGGATGCGAAGCTGCGTTTCATCGTGCCCGGGTTGCCGACGGTGAACCTCATCGCGTTGCCGACGCGCAGCTTCTACAGCATGGACGGCATCCGCCAGCAGCTGCTGCACGTGGCCAGCATGCGCGGCGGGCGCCTGTCGGGTTACCTGTTGGGCCAGCAGACGTTCTGGATCAGCAAGGTCTACAAGGACGTGACGCGCATCGACGACAACGGCGACGCTGTCAAGGGTCCCGCATGGCTGATCGAGCTGCAGGCGAACGTCGACGTCGCAACCTTGTTGCTGGCGCACGAGCCGGCGAGCGTCGCCGCTGCGGCAGACGCGGCGGTCGGGGTGCTCGAGGGCGCGGTGGTCGAGGTTGATGCGCCTGCCAGCATGCCGGCAACCAGCGCCCATGGTCCCCAAACAGCACCCAGTGCCGCGCCGAACATCCGGGCGGTGGTGAAGGAGCTGCGTGGTGTCGTGGCGTCTGCGCTGGAAGAGTTCGGCATCGACGTCGAGGAGTTCAGGGAGTTCGCGCTCGATACCTGGCGCGATGATGAATGGGGGCGCTCGCCCGACATCCTTGCCAAGGCCGCCGCGCTGCTGAAGGAAGTGGGACCGCAACTGGTTCGCTTGCGCATGCTGTTGCAAGGAATGAACGTGGCGCTCGACCGGTATTCGATCTATGCCGCCCGGCGCTTTCGGCGCCCGCACTGGCAACTGCAGCCGGACATCGTGGCGCGTGCGATCCGCGAGGCCGAAGAGCATGCGCAGACACCCGATGCGCTGGCGGCCGTGATCGACAGCGAACTCGACGCCGGCTGAAACGGGGAGCCACAACATGCGGATTGCCCATCTGTCCGATCTTCACTTCGGTGACCCGAAGACACTCGCGGAGGTCGAGCGTTGCACGGCCTTCGCAATCGATGCCGCTGTGGACGCCGGCGCCGAACTGGCCGTGATCAGCGGCGACTCGACGGACCATGCCATCGACGTGCACTCGCCGTCTTTCGTCGCGCTGGCGCGGCTCGTGCGTCGGCTGGCGGACCATTGCCCGGTGCTGATGCTGCAAGGGACGTTTTCGCACGAGCCGCCGGGCACGCTGGACGTATTTCGGCTGCTCGGTGGACGGTATCCGGTCCATGTCGCGGACCGAATCCATCAGGTGGCCTGGTGCGGCGCGCGAGGATGGATCGAGAGCAACGCCTGGCGGTTCGATGGGCTTCCCGCTGACGCACAGTTGCTGCTCTCGTGCGTGCCGACCGTCAACAAGGCCGCGGTGGCGGCCGTGGTCGGTGCCGGTGCGGCGGCCGAGGCCGTGGGGAAGCAGCTGGCCGCACTGCTCGCCGGCTTCGGAGAGATCAACCGCAAAGCCGCGGCTGCGGGCGTGCCCACCGTAGGTGTGTCGCACGGCACCGTGAGCGGCTGCATCACCGAGCACGGCGTGCCGATGGCGGGGCTGGACCACGAGTTCACTACCGGCAGCCTATTCGCGGCGCAGGCGTCGGCGTTCATGCTGGGCCACATCCACAAGCACCAAGCCTGGGAACAGGGCGGTCGCCTGCTCGCCTATCCCGGGTCGATCGGCAGGCTGCACTACGGCGAGGAGGACGCGAAGGGATGTTTGTTGTGGGACGTGGAACCCGATCGTGCGAGTTTTCGATTCATCGAGACTCCGGCGCGCCGCATGCTGCACCTGACCTTCCGCGGTCGACCGGACATGGATGTCGTGCGCGCCGCCGCCGCGGACGCCGCCGGCGCGTTCGTTCGGGTGCGCTGGGAGATCGCGGAGGAAGAGCGTTCCTCCGTCGATCGCGACGAGATCGAGCGTGTGCTGGCCCGGGCGGCGGAGCTGAAGCTGGAGGGACGCGTCGTGCCGCTGCTGCGAGCGCGCTCGGCGGGTATCAGCGCCGTGCCGACGCTTGCCGACAAGCTGCGGCGGTGGGCCGAGCTCGCCGGCGTCGATGGCGAGCCGCTGGTCAAACGGCTCGCATGGTTGCAGGCGGCGCCGCCTGACGAGATCGTGCGGACGATTGTTTCGGACACGGAGGCCTTGGCTGGGCCTTCAATCATGGCCGACCTTTATCGGGAATAGGCCCCGCCTTCACCACGGCGCCGGGGGGCGCGCCTCGCAGTATCGAGCGACAGGAGCGGGAGCGCGCCCAGCCCCGATCGCCTGCCGGTGAGGTTTGTCGAACGTCCGCAAAACGGCGATCAGTTGCGGTTCGCAGGCGAGATCTGGTCGCGGGACATGACGTTGTGCTGCCTTCCGGCCTCGCTCCATCATGGGCTCCAACGCAGCGCAAGCGCGGCGGCAGCCGGACAACCGGCAGCGCGACTGCATCGGACGCATCGTTCAGCGCTAGTCGAGCGAGTCCATGTGGTCTCTTGTTCATGTGGGCGCCGCCGTCAGCAGGTCAGGGACTTGTTCAGGAGCGCCGTTGGGATGGAAGAATGCTGACTTAGCTCAAGTCATCGACGCGCCCATGAACTAGGGCCATTTCAGTGGTCACGCTGGAGAGTCCCATCATGCTTCCCTTCACTCGGGAAGAGTTCGTAGGCGTTTTCATCGAGTACAACCTCGCTGTGTGGCCGGTGCAGATCCTGGCGTATGTGCTCGGAATCGCCATGCTGGCCAGCCCTCTGGCGTCCGTCGCGGGCGACTGATCGCTTGATCGCTGGTGGCTTAGGAGGAATGTGCTGTGGACCGGCATCGCCTACCAAGGGATGCAGTTCGCGGCCATCAACCCGGCCGCGTTCGGCTTCGCGGCCTTGTTCGTCATGCAAGGTGTTCTCTTCAGCGTCGCCGCTGTACGGGGCACCTTGCGTTTCGGTGGGCTCATTCGCCTGTTGATGAGGTTGCCGTGATGGAAGTTGATTTCGAGAAGCTGGAACGCATCGCGAAGCAAAGACGTTTTGAGGACCGCACGCTGGAAATCGCCAAGCGGCTGTTCATCCACGGCGAGAGCCCGAAGCGCCTGTCGGTCGAGTTCGGCGTCAACCTGAAACGCGTCTATGCGATCCGCAAGGAGGTACCGGCGGCGGCCGAGGCGATCACGTTGCCTCCCGGATGGGAGGAACTGCGAATCGCGGTACCTCGCGATGTCATCGAACGCGTGCGGCGGCAGTTCGAGTTGGAGATGGCTCGGCGCGGGGATGCTGTTGGGTCCAACAGCGCCAGCGAACTGTCTGCGTGACAATACCGAGGACGCTGTGTCCGCCCTGTCGAACAAGGCTCTCGCCACCGACCGTGTCGTTTCAGGCTACTTCAAGCTTCGGGAGCACCCGCTCCGTCGGGTCAGCGGAGGTCGGTCAGGCAGCTGATGCTGTTCTCACTGGCGCTGTTCGTGCTCCTGGCGCCATTCGCGAAGGTTAAGCACACTCGTGCGCGACCTCCGAGGCGCTTGACCCTGGTCAACAGAGACAAACATCGGCGATGCGATAAGTCGGTCAGGAATCGAGGCGACTTGCCGAAGCGGAGCCCCAAGGATGCGATGAATACGGATACGAGCATCGAAAGCTCATCTCAACCTCTGCGCATTGCCCTCGGCATTGGAGTTCTCTATCTGACGATGGGAGTCGCCTGGATACTGCTTTCCGACTCTCTGGTTGCGGCGACCTCCACAGATTCGGACTGGTTGGTGCTGGCACAACGCTACAAAGGGTTGTTCTATGTTCTTGTCACCGCCGCGTGCCTTGTCGCCCTAGTCAGATCAGGCTACGTCCGCCTGCTTCGTTCCGATGCCCACGGCCGGGCCAAGGAGCTTCAGGTTCAGGACTTGTTCTTGCGCCACCCGAAGCCGATGTGGGTGTATGACCTGGAAGCGCTGGCGTTCTTGAAGGTGAATGACGCAGCCATCGCTTGCTATGGCTTCAGCCAGAACGAGTTCCTGGCTATGAAGCTGACGGACATCCGACTCACGGACGATGCCTCGGGAACTCCTCGTGATGACGGGTTAACTGACGACCAATACCGCGATGCCGGTCATGCGCTGCACCGCAAGAAGTGCGGCGACGTCGCCTATGTCCACGTCACCGAACACGGTGTCGCCTTTGCAAACAAGACGGCCGTCATGGCGATGTGCATCGACGTCACAGATGAAGTGCTTTCCAAGCGAGCCTTGCAGCGGCAGGAAGCACAGTTCAGACAGTTGCATGACAGCCTCGCCGATGTCTTGTGGCTTGCAAGTGTCGATGGCAACCAGATCCTATACGTGACCGCAGCGTTCGAAGATCTCTACGGCCGAAAGATTGCCGACCTCCAGCAAGACCCACGTTTGTGGATCTCCATGGTGGTCGAAGAGGATCGCGCGATAGCCGTGGCATCGCAAGACGAACTGTATGCGCTGGGGCACTCCGAGAGCGAATACCGGATCCGTCGGCCGGACGGATCGGTGCGGTGGATATCAGACCGTAAGAAGTCGATCCTCGATGAACAGGGGTTGCCTTGGATGGTGGGGGGTATTGCTGAAGACATTACGGCCAGCAAAGAACTCGACGCGGCACGCGAGACAAGTCGGGCAGAGTTGGAGCGCCTGGTGGTCGAGCGCACTGTGGAGCTTGAGAGAGCCAACCTGGAGTTGGATGCCTTCACCCGTACGGCAGCGCACGACCTGAAGACGCCCCTTATCGGCATCGTCAGCGCCATCGAGATCCTGCGAGATCGATACGAAGTCGCCCCTGGTGAAGACGGGCGGCGAATAGCAGGGGTCATCGCTGAATCTGCCTCTCACATGATTCGCTTGATCGACGCCTTGCTGATGCTCTCGCGCGTGAACCATGGCCCCTTGGAACGAGAGGACGTCGATCTCATCGCCATCGCTCAGGAGCTTGTCGAGGATCTTCGAAGGCAAGACCCGCATCGAGTGGTTGCCTTTGAAGCGCCGGACCATCTCATGGTGAGCTGCGATGGCCGTCTCGTTCGTCCATTGTTGGCAAACCTCATCGGCAACGCCTGGAAGTTCACCGGTCGCCGTGAGCGTGGCGCGATTCGATTAAGTAGCTACGAAGCGGACGGTTGTACTGCCATTCGCATCACAGACAACGGCGCTGGCTTCGATACGCGCAAGGCAACAAGGCTCTTCTCAGCGTTCCAGCGGTTTCATCCCGCAAGCCAGTTCAAAGGAACTGGCATTGGTTTGGCGACCTGCCAGCGAATTGTTCAGCGGCATGGCGGTCAGATTTCACTCGACTCCTGCCCCGGGGAAGGCACAACGGTCAGTTTCACGCTTTGCCCCTGTCATCCCGAGTTTCTCGCTGCGAGTACAGCAGGCCCGTGGAATTGACCGCAGCAAAGCCGCAGAGCGCCAACGAAGACTTGCCTGATCGCCATCTCCCACCGAGTGCCGTCCACTTCCTGCGCTTCCAACTGCCTGAGACGTTCCCTACCGCAACCAGGACACGACGGAAATCCGGCGCTAGGCCAGTGAAGCGGCTTGCCTGGGTGATCAGGTCGAAGTACCTGGACGGGCGGCCGCTGTACCGCCAGGCGGCCTTGCTAGGCCGCCTGGCGAAGCGGACACGTCACGCACACGCTAGCGGCCGGATCGCCCGCCAGGTATCAGGCGACATGAAACACTAACCCGCTGGCGACATTGAGAACTGACCCCGTTCGAGGACGAAGGAGGTCCGATGGAAGAGGTGCTCCGCAGGTTGCAGCAGGCCGGGGGAGCGAGACGATGTGGCGCCGCAAGACGTGCAGAGGATGCTGGCGCTATCGGCGCTGGGCCGGGTCAATCAAAGATGTCGCTGAGCCATGACTTGCGGCGATACCCGCCGTGTTTCTTGCCGAAGTCGGAGTCAACAAACTCCGGTTTGCCGCGTGAGCCCGCGGCACTCCGATCGGACGATCCCTGAGCTACCTCGTGCTTCGCGCCGAGTTGGACGAGCTTGTCCAGTTCTCCGCGGTCGAGCCACACTCCGCGGCAGTTCGGACAGTAGTCGAGCTCAACGCCTTGCCGATCTGTCATAAGGAGAGTCGTCTCCGGGCAAACAGGGCACTTCATCTTCAGCCTCTCCGCGTGGGTTGGGGTTCGAGTTCGCCGTTTCACCGGCGTCCTCCGCAGCTTGTGGACCGGCCATCACGGGCATAGTTCCTTGGCGGTTGACGTCTGCCCGATGGGAAGGCCGAGGGCCGAACCGCCGAGAACCGCGACGCTGCACGTCCGCGTGCGGCGTTAGCGGCGACCGCGGGTGAAACTCACTTGCATTCCGCCCATGCTGCATGGCCTCCGCAGTTCGCCGCCGCCGGGATGGGTGACGCTCTGGAGCACGGCCTCTGCGTTGCAGGCGTGGCGCGCCGTATCCGGCCCCGCGATGACGATCGAAGTCGTCGAGCAATGGTTCCCGCGTCTGGCGTCGCCCTCGCTCGGGCACCCCGGCATATTGCACGGATTGCCCGCGGGGCGCGAGGCGGCCGCAACCGTACTCGTGCTGCGTGAGTTCATGCATCACCGGGGCCATGCATCCATCGTCGCCATGGAAGCTCCTGACGCGACCGTGGGTTGAGTGCGGTTATCCCGCGGGCACGTTGCGGACTCGGTGGCATCGGATTTCGGGCGCGCCGGAGACGGCGTAGAAGCTGGCTCCACCACAAGATTCCAGGAGGGAGCAGCGAAATGGCCACCTACAAGGTCGGATACTTCGTCGGAAGCCTCGCCTCGACTTCGATCAACCGTCTGCTCGCCAAGGCACTGGTGCGTTTGGCGCCTGCCGAGCTGGAGCTGACCGGCATGAAGGACAGCGGCTATGGCCGCTTCGACGGACGTGCGGTGATCGACGAGTTCTCCGAATTGAAGTGGATCACGATCGAACCTTCGGTCCAGCAATACCCGGTCTGAGCGAGCATTCGAACGCCATGCAGGCCGACTGCGGTCCCTCAGAAGCGGCAGCCGAAACGCAACTGCGCCATCGTGTCGATGGAGGCTCTGCCACGGGACTGCGAGATCTTTGTCGGCGCGCGGAACTGCAGGCGGCAGTCGGTCGCGTCGATGCCCCAGCTCCGCATGGCTTTCTCGGCAGCGCCGAAACTCATGCTCAGGGCATGGTGCACTCTCCGCGGCGGGCCGATGCCCGGGAGCGGTGAGGCGGGAATCTCGACGACCAACAAAGGCATGTCGTGCGCCGAATCGCCGTGCGGCTTCGGCCGGGCATCGCTCAAGGCGCTCACCACGCCATGGCCTAATTGCCGAGAGACCGATAGCGACGCCGGCACTTCGCCCACGACGGATGCTGCGATCGGTTCGGCGATGGCCGACGCCGACGCGGGCCCGGCGAGCACACGCGATGAGGGTGCCAAGCCGATCCCGACCACGATGACGAGGAACCAAGACGCTGGGGTTGCGCGCATGCCTGCTCTTCCGATTGCCTGGGCCGCAGGTATCTCAGTGCTGCCTTAAGCACTGCTGAAGATGCGTGGGTCTGCGTCTGCTCCTGCCGCACGCAAGGTACGGATTCACCACTAACCTTACGGGCCTGACGTTCGATGAGGCGCTGGACAAGACCACGGCCGGCCTCCAGGCCGAGGGCTTCGGCGTGCTGAGCGACATCGACGTTCAGCGGGCGATCAAGGAGAATCGCGGCGCGGACATGCGGCCCTGCCGCACCCTCGGCGCCTCAATCCGCCGTTGGCACATCAGGCTCTGCAGAGCCGAACCCGACATCGGTCTGCTGCTGCCGTGCAACGTGATCGTCCGTGAGGAGTCGCCGGGGCGGGTCGTCGTCGCACGTGGCCGACGAGGCGGAAAGCCGTTCGAGTCGGGGCTGCGCCGCGCTGAAAGCCGGGGCCGCCAGGCCGACATAGCACGCCGCTTCTCCCACGCCTGAGCGGACTTGATCGACCGCTCGGCTGACGACGGAGGTCTGCTTCGGGTCGAGAGGACTAAACCGCTCGCGCGGTAGGGCTCCGTCGATGCGTTTGTGGCAGGTCGAGGTTGCGGTTCTGCCAAGTTGACGGTCGAGGCAATCCGCCTCGCTCATCGACTGGAGCCCAACCATGGAGACCACCTCTCGTCCAGGCACACCGCTGCGCCACCGTATGCTCGACGACATGCGCATGCGCAAGTTTGCTGAGCACACGCAGGAAGGCTACGTCCGAGCCGTTCGCAAGCTGGCCATGTTCCTCGGCCGCTCGCCCGACACCGCCACCACTGAAGACCTGCGGCGCTTTCAACTGCACCTCGTAGACAGCGGCACCGGCCCGGTGACGATCAACGCGACCATCACAGGGTTGAAGTTCTTCTTCGATGTCACGCTGGGCCGCCCCGAAGTGATGGCCAAGATGCAGCATGTGCATGTGCCGCGCAAGCTGCCCGTGATCCTCAGTCCCGAAGAGGTGGGCCGCTTGATCGCAGCGGCGCCGAACCTGAAGCACCAGGCGGCCATGTCGGTGGCCTACGGTGCCGGCCTTCGCGTCAGCGAGGTCGTCGCGCTGAAGGTCAGCGACATCGACGGCCAGCGCATGACCCTGCGCGTGGAACAGGGCAAGGGTCGCAAGGATCGCTACGCCATGCTCAGTCCGGTGCTGCTGGAGCGGCTGCGGGCCTGGTGGCGGTTGGGCCATGCCCAGGGCAAGATCCTCCCAGGCGGCTGGCTGTCTCCCGGCATGGATCCGACCGATCACGTGACGGCGAGGCAGCTCAACCGGGCCGTCCACTTGGCCTCGGCCACGGCCGGGCTCGACAAGCGCGTGACACCCCACGTGCTTCGGCACAGCTTTGCCACCCATCTGCTGGAGCAGAAGGTCGACATCCGCGTGATCCAGGTGCTGCTCGGCCACAAGCGGCTGGAGACGACCAGCCTGTACGCCGCGGTAGCGACCGACCTGCTGCGCAGCGTGATCAGTCCGCTGGACCAGACATCGGACAAGCCTCAGCCCGAGTAGGCCTTCGACGTCGTGCAGGGGCGGCCTGCCCTGGAGGTCGCCGACATCTTCCGTGTCCACGGACCCGCCTGGCGTGACGCCCAGCGCGGCCACCTGAGCCTGGCTCAGGTCAAGGTGATGTCGGCCATCACCCAGTGCCGAACGGCGGCACTGGGCGGTCACGTCCTGCGCTGCGACGGCTGCGGGGTCGAGCAGGTCTCGTACAACTCGTGCCGCAACCGACACTGCCCGAAGTGTCAGAGCAGCGCGGCCAAGCGGTGGCTGGATGCGCGCCAGGCGGATCTGCTGCCGGTGGAGTATTACCACGTGGTCTTCACGCTGCCGGCGCCGATCGCCGACATCGCCTACTACAACAAGGCAGTCGTCTACGGCCTGCTGTTCGATGTCGCAGCCGAGACGCTGCTGACCATTGCTCGCGATCCGAAGCACCTGGGCGCGGCCATCGGCGCCACGCTGGTGCTGCACACGTGGGGGTCGGCGCTGACGCACCACCCTCACGTGCATGGCATCGTGCCCGGCGGCGGCTTGTCGCCTGACGGCAAGCGCTGGATTGCCTGCCGCCCGGGGTTCTTCCTGTCCGTGCGCGTGCTGTCGCGTCTGTTCCGCCGCCGCTTCCTCGAACAACTCCAGCAGCAGCATCGTGCCGGACAGCTGCACTTCTTCGGCGAGCAAGCCAACCTCGCCGATGCCGGCAATTTCGTCCGCTGGATCGCGCCGCTGCGCCAGTGCGAGTGGGTGGTCTATGCCAAGCGGCCGTTCGCGGGACCCCAGGCAGTGCTGGCCTATCTGTCGCGCTACACGCACCGCGTGGCGATCTCCAACAACCGGCTGCTCGCGATGGACGCGCGCGGCGTCACCTTCCGCTGGAAGGACTACCGAGCCAAGGGCAACACCCGCCACAAGG
This sequence comes from Burkholderiaceae bacterium, assembly GCA_905339355.1. Classification (GTDB taxonomy): domain Bacteria; phylum Pseudomonadota; class Gammaproteobacteria; order Burkholderiales; family Burkholderiaceae_C; genus Albitalea. The sequence goes on along the minus strand of CAJPFZ010000544.1, from coordinate 15,745 downwards.
CGATGACGCTGAGCCCGCAGGAGTTCATGCGCCGGTTCCTGCTGCATGTCCTGCCCGGTGGCTTCCATAGGATCCGGCATTACGGGCTGCTGGCCAACGGCAACCGGCGCAACAACCTGGCGCTGGCGCGCGAGTTGTTGTGCGCGCCACCACCACCGCCCGACGAGGCGGCCGGCGAAGAATCGGCCGTGCCAGCGCCGACCTTCGTGTGCGCGCACTGCGGCCGGACAATGGTGGTGTTGCAGGTCTTCTTGCGCGACGCTTCCATTCGGGGGCCACCACCAACATGACGGCGCTTCATCACCGACGACCAACTCGACGTCGACCCCGGCGTTCGGTGGGTCGCTTCGTGCGCTGCCGGAACGCGGCGCCTCAACGCCCGTTTGCTGGCCACAGCGGGATCCCTGTCATGCACCCCAAGCCACCCGCGTTCGTCGGCGTGGCTTTGACGAGGCGTCGCGAGCAGCATGATTACGGCGTCAGCGCGGCTCAATCGCCATAGCACCTGCGCCCACCGCAACCGCCGTGGCGTGCGCCGCGGTTTCCTCCCTCGAGGCTTATGCGACACCTGCCCGCAGGCAGACAGGCACTGCGATCACCTGCGCGCGAGGGCAGGTGTCGCACAAGCCTTAACTCTATGCGAAGCTTTGCATAGCGACCCCTATGCATAGTGCTCAACTATGCGTAGCTCGCGATCCGATCGGCATGCCTCACGAGGAAGGGCGGGCGCGACATCGAGGTCGCCGCTTAGCATAGTTTTCGCTCGCCCACGGCAAGCGCTCGCAGTCGCGCCGATGGGAACGATGGAGCCACTGATTCCGGCGCGGTGCTCGCCACCTCGGGTAGGCAGCGGGCGGGCTTGAGGTCAAAGAATTCGAGCTTCCCAACGCGAGATGCGGCGTGCACGCCGGCGGCCCCAGACTATGCGTAGCTCTCGACTCGAGGTGGCGAGGTATTCAGCCATCGAACTACGCATAGTCGGCATCTATGCATAGGGGTCGGAAGGCAATGTTCGCTGCTTTCGGGAGCAGTCATTCGGCCGGCGGCGTCGGTGCCGCCCCGATGGCGATCCCTTGCGCCTTCTCGACTCGGTGGCCAACTGCGCGACGACTCCTGCCAGCGTCAACTTTCAGAGTCGAACAGTCCTTCGAGTGACCATGACGAAGTGATCTCCCGGCCCTTCGGCTCTTTCGGACGCACCCCCAGCGCTGCCGATAGCGCTGGCCGCCAGAGAGGTCGCGCGACGCCTCGCGGCTTGACTCTCAGGGGCAGCAGATGAGACTGACGTTTCCCTCGCTCGGAGCACGTCATGCAGCCCATCAAGCTCACCCTCAAAGGCTTTCGTGGCATTCGCGATGGACTCGGCCGCGATGAACTGTCGCTCGACATCGAGTCCCTCGCGGCGGGGGCACAACTGATTGCGCTGGTCGGTCCGAACGGCAGCGGCAAGACCACGATCTTCGACAACGCCCATCCCTATCGACTGATGCCCTCCCGCGCCACGAGCGCCAGTGTGGGCGGCTTCTCTTACTACGAGCATCTGTGCGCGGCCGAGGCTTGCAAGGACCTCGAATGGGTGCACGACGGGCGGCGCTTCCGCTCGCAGCTGGTCTTCCGGATGAACGGCACCCGGCGGACCGAGGCGTATCTGCACGAGTGGACGGACAACCGTTGGGTTCCGGTGGTCATGCCGGACGGGACCCGCTCGGACGGCAAGACCGATACCTACGATCGTTGCGTGGAGGCGCTGCTTGGCTCATCGGAAACGTTCTTCACCTCGGCGTTCCACGCGCAGAACCGACGCCAGCTCTCGGCATACCGGCCGGGCGAGGTGAAAGGGCTGCTGGTCGAACTGCTCGGGCTCGAGCAGATCCGTGCCACGGGCCAGAGTGCCGGCCGCGTGGCAGCTCAGCTTCAACAGACGCTGGAGCAAAGGCGCGAGGCACTGGCCCGTCACAAAGCCTTCGAGCAGTCGGTGCAGTCACTGCGGGCCATGGTGGCGGAAGCGCACTCGCGCATGCATTCGACGACAGAGGGCAGGGCCCAGGCGCAGGCCGGCCTCCAGCTGGCGCAGGAGAGACTCGCCGTGCAAGAGGCTGCGCGGGCGGCTGCCGCCGGAGTCGAGACTTTGCGGCAGTCGTTGCAGTCGCAAATCGGTGATCTGCTGCGCCGCCGCGCGACCCTCAACAGCGCGCGCGTACGCTTGGCGGGCGAGCTGAGGACGCGCCGAGAGCTCGCGGCCGCTGCATTTCGCGCAGCAGAGGAAGTGGCGACGGACGCCAAGGCAAGGCTTCAGCGCGACACCACCGCGGCCCAGGCGCTGCTCGCGCGGCAGGGCCCGGTTCGTGCTGCTGTCGCACGGCTGCCAGCGCTCGCGGAGCAGGAGCAGGCGGCGCGAACCAGGCTGCGCACTGCCGAAGAGGCCGGCGAGCGTTGCGCGCGCCTTCGCCAGCGGCTGCAGCTGATCGCCGCAAGCCGGCAAGGCCTGGAGCGCGAAGCCGGCGCGGCGGCGATGCAGGTTCAGCAGCTTCGCGAGCGCCTGCGGCTCACACAGGAAGTGCCTTGCAGTGGCACAGATCTGCAGGGTGCGTGCAAGTTGCTCGCTGACGCCCGGGAAGCGAAAACGCTTCAGCCGAGCGCCGACCTCAAGATCGCGAAGGTTCGGCAGGAACTGGCAACGCTCGACCAAGAACGGGACAAGCTCCAACAGGAGCTTGCCGGTCTTGGCGATCCCTCTGCCCAGGCCGCGCAAGCGCGGACGGCGCTGGACGCCGTGATCGAGCAGCGACGCAGCACGAGTGCGGACGCGGCCCTCGCCGAGTCACTGAGCCAGGCGCAGGACAGGCTGAAGGGCATCGCCGCAGAAGGTCTTGAGATCGAGCGGCGACTGCTTGCGGCGCGGACTTCCGCTCGCGAAGAAGTCTCCAGGTGCGATGCCCTGGAGCGCGAGGCAGACGAACGACATGCGGGTGAGGTCGGGGAGCTCGATGCCGCGACGGCAGGCTTGGCGCGCCAGCTCGCGGACCTGCCGCCTCCTTTCGACGACGGCAAGCGCGCGGCTGCGGCGCAGGCGGTCAACGCCGCCGGGCGAGCACTGGTCGACGCGGAAACGGCCCATACGGCCGCCGCGACGCGACATGCGGAGCTGGTCGGGCGGCTGCAGTCGTCGGTGGCGCAACTCGCCGAGGGAAGCGACGCGGCCAGCACGGTTGCGCGGCTCGAAACCGAGCTGGCGATGTGGACCGCGCTGACGAAGGCGCTCGGCAACGACGGCGTCATCGCGCTGTGCATCGACGATGCGGGGCCGACGCTCGCCAGCCTCACGAACGAGCTGCTGCTGGGCTGTTACGGCCCCCGATTCACGGTCTCCATCACGACACAGGTGGAGACCGCGAAGAAGGATCTGAAGGAGGGGTTCGACGTCATCGTTTTCGATGCGGAGACCGGCGCGTCGAAGAGCGTCGCGATGATGAGCGGTGGGGAGCGCGTCTGGATTGACGAGGCGCTGACCCGCGCCATTGCGGTGTACCTGTCGCAGTCGGCGGGAAGGCGTTATCGGACCCTGTTCTCCGACGAAGCCGACGGGCCGCTCGATCCCGAGCGCAAGCGCATGTTCATGGCGATGAAGCGGGAGGTCCTGCGACTTGGGGGTTACGAGATGGAAATCTTTGTTTCGCAGACCACCGAACTCTGGTCGCTCGCGGACAGAGTGATCGATCTGGCGCGATTGAAGGCCACGCCGGCCGACCAGGTCCGGCCCGGACAATCTGATCAGTCTGGGCGTTTTTGACCTCGACTAACGAAAGCGCTCCACTGCTGACTGACACTCCGGCTGACTCAACGGACTCGGCGATCTCGCGCTTGAGCGCACTTGACATGTCGACATGCTTCAAGCGCCGGTCAACCAGACTAGCGGAGATCAATCCACACGGGAGCATGGTCGCTCGGCCACGGCTCGTTGACAGCCGGTTCGGCTTTCACGTGGTGGACGTGCTAGAGCGCGAGGTCGGGCAGACGCGCCCCTTCGAGGAGGTGCGCGAGGCGGTGGCGCTCGCGCTGCGCCAGCAGGCCTGGATGACTGCAGTGCGCCAGGTGTTGCAGCTGCTCGGCCGGCCAGGCCCGCGTGCGGGGCGTTGAACTCGACGCCGCAGACTCACCGCTGGTTCAATGAAGGACGGACCGGAGACCTCCACCGCTGGCCACATCGCTCACGTCTGGACCCTCGCGCGGAACGTGCCCCTGCGGTGCTCGCGGGAGCAAAGCGGCGGCGATCGGCGGAGTGCTACATCGTGTAGTCGCCGCTGGCTTCGGGCTGGAAGAGGATTGCGAGCACCTCTGCACATCCTTCATCGCCTAAAGGCGTGCGCCAGCGTGCGGTACAGCCGACCCGCAGTCCCAGCAGGCTGGCTCCGACAGGCGAGAACACGGAGATAAAGCCGTCGGACGGTTCGGCGTCATGCGGGTAGCACAGGGTCAGTTTGCGCTGGCGACCAGTTCGCAGGTCCGACAGCAGGACCTGCGAATACATGGTGACGATGTCCGAGGGGACACCTCGCGATTCCACGACGGCTGCCGCTTCGAGAATGTGCTCGATGTCGTGCGTTGCTGGTTGCGTCGGCGCGTCGCCCGCAGCGCGGTGAATCAGATTCCTGAGCCGCACGTGGTCGAGCTCGGTGACGGTTCTTTCGAGTGCCGTGGTTTCCATCGCAGATCTCCTATTGGATGTGGTTTGCGCGTCTGCCTGTAGCAGCGCCTGTGCGCGCGTGCGTCTTCGCAAACCCGTCGATACGAGACAGACGACGGGGGGAATGACGGGTTTGGAAGGTGTGGACCGGCAGGCGGCGGTCTCCGGCGAATGCGCGGAGACGCGGCCTGCCGCATCAGGCAAGAAAGGCAGGAATGCCCGGGTCAGGGCGTATTGATGTCGTCGAGGCAGCGGCGATTCCGATTGACCATGCACGCGCAAGCACCCACATGCTGGTGTCTTGAACTTCGTCAACGAAAAGAAGGCTGTGCGACATGGTCCAACGAAGAGCATTGCCCGAGGAGAGTCGGGACACGACCATATCACTGCGGAAGCCGTTGTTCAAAGGCCGCGTCGTGAGTCGCACTGCAGCGTGTGGTCAATGCCAGGGTGGCCACGCGCCGGCGGGGCTCGTGACCGGCGAGCCGAGCCCGCCGTTCAGCCGGCGATCGTCGCGAACACCAGTGTCAGCCGACGCAGTGGCGAGCCCGAGCGGAATGTCCGGGCCGACCATATCGATACGAACCACGGCGCGAGTTCGCGTGCGATGAGTGGCCGAGGGGTGGGGCTGTTCAACTCGCGGCGATATTGACAATGCGGTGCGCCGCCACCTGCCCCAAACAGCGGGGAGGTGGCGGTCTTTGCTTCACTGAGTGTCGTCCGCTGGGCTTGACGGCGGCCGATCTCGCGTGGTTTGCGCGATGTTTGCAGCCTCGAGTGCGTTCTCGCCGAACATGTCAATGGCCAGCGCGGCGTCGTGCACGAGCCGAGCCATCGCCGAGAGGTAGTCGTCGGGAACGGGGGTCCCGTCGATGAACCTGACTTCATGCATGTTGAGGCTCCTCATGACGCACAGCGCCGGGCCACCGGTGGCACGTGCAGAGGATTCGCGATGCGCCACACGGGCGCAGCGACGAAGCCCGACGCCTCGGTCCTGCCGGTGTCCTCGAAGAGACCGGAGGAGAGCATCGGGGCAACCAGGGGCTCGTTCTCCGACCACACTTTCACACAGAACTCCGCCTCGCCGACCCGGGCGCCGTACGGCGCCAGGTTGGTGGACAGGATGCCCAGAGGTTCACCAGTGTCAGCCCCGACCAGTTGCACCGCGACCGCCCCGCCGGCCTGATAGCGGCCGACGTAGACGAGCGCTTCTCCGAAGGCCGTATTCACGCGCCCGATGACTCGACTGGATGCCATAAGCGGTCCTCGCTCATCGAAACATCGCGATCAGCACGCCCACCACGCAGGAGACGACGGCGGCAGCCATGACGAGCAGCGTGCCGCCGACCAAACGGTCGAACAGCTCGCGCTTGTACTGGCTCAGCTCGTTGCTTCGCATGGAGGCTTCGAACACCTTCTCCCCGATGTCTCGCCGCACGCGCTCCTCGGCCTGCGTAACGTGGTCGATCAGCTCGCCCATGGCACATGCCGCGATGGCGGCAACCCTTGTGTCACAGCCGGCCTGCTCCAGCCGAGTGCGCAGCTGGATTGCGTACGTGGCTTGCTGGTGTTGAATCAGACTCATGGTTTTGCTCTCCAGATTGGTGGCAGGTTCCCCGCGCATCGGCGAGGAACCTGCCGGTTGCTTTCAGACGAGACCCCGTTCGGCGAACGAGACCGCGCCGGCGCCGGCCACCACGATGTGGTCGATGACGCCAACGTCGATCAGCGCCAGGGCGCTCTTGAGGCTGCTTGTCAGGAACTCGTCGGCGCGGCTGGGCTCGGCAACCCCGCTTGGGTGGTTGTGAGCCAGCACGACGGACGCCGCGTTGTGATGCAGGGCGCGGCGAACGACCTCCCTCGGGTACACGCTCGTCTGCGTCAGCGTTCCCACAAACAGCGTCTCGGCCGCGATGACGCGCAGCTGCGCGTCGAGGAACACGACGACGAACAGCTCTCGCTCGGCGCCCGCGAAGAGCACCGAGAGGTACTGCTTCACCAAAGTGGGCGCATTCACGAGGTCTTTGCCCACGATGGCGCTGTTGGCGACGCGAGCGAGCAGTTCGTGCGCCGCCTCCAGCACGTGGCGAAGACGCCGGTCGCGCCCCGTCTCGTCCGGGACGATGTTGCCGATGGCCGCGACGTCGCAGCATCGGGGCGATTCGTCATAGACCCTGGTCGGGCCGAGAACGATCGCCTCGAGCTGCTCTCGATCGAGCATGGACAGGTTCACGGTGTCGTTCCTTGCTGGAGCAAACGGCTTGCTGGCGACAGCAGCGCTGCAAGCCTGCGCTCGGTCGGCGGTGTCGGCCGCGTGGGGCCACCCAACAACACACAAATGCGCGGCAACGGGGAAACGGTGCTCTGGATCAACATGGCGTTCTCCTTGACGAGGGAACGCCGCTGCCCCGCTGGGGAAGTCGGTGTTCCCCAAACGGTTGACGATTGGCCTTCGGCTCGGGTGAGCCTCGACCGCGCGAAGCCGGCCCATTCGGGTCGGCCATGAAAAAGGGCGATGGGTCCGAAGACTCATCGCCCGCTCCAGCCGCTCGCGGCGGCCTTACCTGCTCGATGCGCGCCCGCTGTGGATGCGGTCGCTGTGCAGACTCTCAATGACTCCTGTCGCTGACTACGGCAGCTCGGTCCTGTCTTGCGACAGTGACACCTCCAACGGGGGAGGGCAACGACCATCGGTCGTACTGCAGGAAGCCAAGTATGGACGTCGCCTGAGCGAGCTTCAATGACGAAACCGCACCCAAAAGCCGGTCCGGATACGAGTTGATCTGGAGACTCTGTTCCAACAGTCTGCAGCGAGCCACGATGCCCTGGGTGCCGCGACCGCGAGCAGGGTCGATCCATCGGAACGAGGGGGCCGCCACGGCTCTTGATTCGGAGACACGCCGGCACACAGTGGTTCTTCGAACACGAAGGAGCAAGAGATGTTCAATCGCGATCCCATCCGAAGCCTGACCCTTGCGCTGCACAGTGCGCTCGACCACGACCTGAAGGCCGTCGAGTCGACGCTGGCATACGACGTGCACGGACAGCATTCGAGCGCCGGCCGCAGGCCACGCGAGGAAGAGTGCGACGTCGTGCTCTTCGGGCAGATCTGGTCGGGCCAAGCACTCGGCTTGCAGGGTCCAGGCGCTGCGCGCCCACTCGAGCGCGACACCACGGTCGTCGTCGGCCCTGAGCAGGATGCCTGTGTCTATGTCTCGACCGAGCTGGTCTATCACATCAACCATCCCAACCGGCGCTTCTTCCTGGATGTCGCCGCCCACAGCATGGTGCCGAAGGCCGATGCCCCTCTCTACGAAGGCCGGGACGACCCGGTCACCGAAGCGGTGGACATCGAGGTCAGCTCGATGCTTGCGCGACTGCACGCGCAGGTGAAGGCGAGCGAGCCGCACCGGGCGCCGCTGGTCGCCAGCTACCTCCACCGCTGCGCAGCGCGCTTTGAGGCCCGCGCCGCACGTCCGCGCGCGACCACCGCGAGCTGACCACGTGGCTGAGATCGTGAACCTCACACCCCACGATGTGGTGGTGGTCGACCCCGATGGGTCGCGGAGAGTCTTTCCGAGCGCCGGCAAGGCTCGCGTGAGCGAGTCCGTTTCCATCGTTGCGGAGATTGACGGCATCCCTCTGGTTGAAAAGCGCTATCTCGAGGCCACGGGACTGCCGCCGCCGCGCAGCGGAACGCTCTACGTCGTCAGCTACTACACGAGGGCATGCTGTCCCGATCGCGACGACTTGCTCATACCCCACGACCTCGTGCGAGACGGCGCTGGCAACATCATCGGCTGCCGAGCCTTCTCCATTCGCGAGAACGTGCGCCTGATCGCTGGGGTCCGTGGCGAAGACGGCACGCCCACAGACGCAGCCTCGCCATCCGTCACAGAACCGACAGTCCTGCTCGCCGAGCTGCTCCGAGGCCACGACTTACGCGCGCAGCCGCTCGGCGCCGTAGGGGCCGAGTGCCGCAACAAGCTGAGCAAGGAGTGGAAAAAGGTTGCGCGCTGGCGTATCGCGGCCTACCCGTATGACGACCTGGGCACCTCTTGGACTGACACCAGCGAGTTCCGGGCGCCAATCAATGTGTGAGACCGCTGGCCAGGGCATGCCGGTCTGCCTGGCTCGTTTGCCCGGATGTGGGGCAATGAAGGACGCCGCACGGGCAGATGCGGCCCCGCGAGGCGTCTGTCCCCACTTGCCAACAGACTTGTCCACAGGAAGAGGGGATAAGTTCGGCCCGATCATGTCAATGATGGTCATCCTTGAGCAACGACTGCTCCGTAAGATCCGATGCCACTTTGCGTGCTGGCGTTTGCAAACAGAGAAATCATGGGAGTTGAGATGTCGGATTCCGTGCAAGAGACCCTGCAGATCGTCGGCTGGCTACTGACGCTGATCGGGCAGATTCAGATGGCGTTCAAGCTCAGGCAGGGCTTTGCGACCTGGGTGGCGGCGAACCTGGTGCTGGTCGCGCTGAGCGCCGTAGCGGGGCTCTGGTGGAGCATCGGCATGTACACCACCAACACGCTTGTCTGCATCTGGTCCTACCGGAAGTGGGGGCAGGAGTCGCAGACGATGAGGCCGCTGTTCGTCAGTCGCGCAACGCGGTAGTGGCCGGGAGTGGGCGATCGGTATCGTCGAGCGATCGCATAGGCGAAGACGCTAGGCTGTCCGGCAAGGTCCGCGCGCGAAACCACCAGTCGCGGGAGTCACGTCCACGAGAGGCACTGGCGGGGCTCGCAGTCGAAACACGCATATTTGGCCGACCTGCGCTAAGCCGCAAGCCGGACGCTGTTCGTCACTCGCGCAACTCAAGTACTGAGCGACAAGACTGAGACGCGGAGAACGGGTATAGGAACTGCTCCGCCACGCGGTTGCAAATCTCTATGCTGGGGGCTTCGAGGTGGACAGAAGCCTGTCCAACTCCTTCGGCAATTCCTTTACACCCTCGGGAACCTTGGCTGATGGCAGGCCACGACGCAAACAATCAACAATCGCTTGCCGTTCCTCGGGGGCTTCGTGGAGCCGGCACGCTTTGCCGAGTGAGGCGATAACAGCACGGTCGCGCTCAGGTAGTGCATTCAGCTCCGGCCAGAGCAATTCGCTTCTGACACGGGCGGCCGAACCGTCGCGAGAACCCGTCCAAAGTGAACCGATCCATACGATCGCAGTCGCAGCGATCGCCACGTAGAGTGCCAAACCGATTCTGGGCCGGATGCGTACGCCAGGCTGTCGTGTTGCATCGCTCATCGGCTGTCGACCCAACACAGCACCACATAGAGCACGACCAGGAGGAAGAGGGCGATGGCGAAATATGGCCACAGATCGAACAGCGGCGCCTCGGAGGCTCTCAGGACAATACCGGTCACGACTCGACCCTACGATGTTCACGATGGAGTGAACCTGAGCGTTGATCGTATTTGGCCACCCTGGTCAATGCAAGTGCCCTCCACAGCCGGCGGACCTCCTTGCCGCTCACGATTGGGGCGGTGATCCCTGCTTGGCAGAACGGTCGACCGCAGGCGCGAGTCCCGGTGGCTATGGTTTCGCGTCTGGGAAACTCTGGCGATTCAAGAACAGGCAATTCCGGATAGCCGGGAAATCCATACATTGCCGTGTCCTGGAGAGTGTGGAGTGCCGCTGCACAATCGCCTCATGCCAAACATTGCATCGATTCTCAAGAGTGAAATCTCCCGCGTCGCACGCAAGGAGGTGCGCGCCGAAACACTGGCCCTCAAGAAGGCGATAGGCACGTACCGCGCAGAGATCGCTTCGCTCAAGCGGCGAGCCCAGGGGTTGGAGCGGGAGGTACGTCGCCTGCGCAAGACCAACGCAAAGGTCGCGCCTCCTGCGGAGAACGAGACGCCCGGGCGAACACTTCGATTTGGCGCGCACGGTCTTGCAGCGCAGCGCAAGCGGCTGGCACTGTCGGCCCACGACTTCGGGCTTCTGGTCGGGACGACGGGCCAGTCCATCTACAAGTGGGAAGCGGGCAAAGCCCGGCCTCGGGCGAGGATCCTGCCTGCGATTGCGGCGCTTAGGACAATGGGAAAGAAGGAAGCGGCGGCGCGCCTTGCGTCTTTGCGGTAGTTCCGCCAGACGCTGCTCGCGCTTTTGCGTTCAACGACGTGCTGAACATCGGTCCGATGCGCAGGGCACTGGCAGATCGGGCAATGCGAAGACTTGGTTCGCCGCAGCGGCGAAGCAGGTCGGGCATACGGAAGGTGTTCGAGCCAGCGCCGCAACTCAAAGACGTCCAGCGAGCGCTCGAAGACCTGCCGACGGATCGGCGCACTTTCCTCGAGACGGCTGAGTCGGCCAAACGCATCGAGAATACTCGAATGTCGCTGTCGCTACAGATCGTCATCCGCTGAGGCGCTGCTGCAGCGGGCGCCACATGCAGAAGCGATCAATGTTCGTCCGGCTGGTCATGCCCGAGCTGGCCGATGCCAGCGTCTTGCCACTGCTGTTGGCGCGGGCGCTGCGCGCCTTTGCCGATGGCTACATGGCCTTGCTATTGCCGGCTTACCTGCTCGCCATCGGGCTTGGCGCCTGGGAGGTCGGCATCCTCAGCACGGTGACAATGGTCGGCTCGGCCTTCGCCACGCTTGCGATCGGCGCGTGGGGGCACCGGTTCGCCGGTCGCCGGCTGTTGCGTGCGGCGGCGCTCTTGATGTTGGCGACGGGACTCGCGTTCGCGGGGCTGACGTCGTTCTGGCCGTTGCTGATCGTTGCCTTCGTCGGCACGCTGAACCCGAGCTCGGGCGACGTCAGCGTCTTCCTTCCGCTCGAGCACGCTCGCCTCGCGGCCGCCGCGAGCGGCGCCGCACGGACCGCGCTGTTCGCCCGCTACAGCGTCCTGGGTGCGCTCTGCGCTGCATTCGGCGCGCTGGCGGCGGCGCTTCCTGATGGGATGGTTCGGGCCACCGGCATGGCGCGACTCGATGCGCTGCGGCTGATGTTCCTGGCCTACGGCGTCGTCGGGATCATCGTGTTCTGGCTCTATCGCCGACTTCCGACCGGTCCGGCTGCGGGCCAGCAGCAGGCGGCCGCAGCGCTGGGCCCCTCGCGGGGCGTGGTGATTCGTCTGGCCGCGCTCTTCAGCGTTGATGCGTTCGCCGGCGGCCTGGTGGTCAATGCGCTGCTCTCGCTCTGGTTGCTGCAGCGGTTCGGTCTCGCGCTTGGAGAGGCCGGGGCGTTCTTCTTCTGGGCGGGTTTGTTGAGCGCAGGGTCGCAACTCGCTGCACCCAGGGTTGCCGCGCGCATCGGCCTGCTGAACACAATGGTGTTCACGCATATTCCTGCGAACCTATGCTTGATCGCGGCGGCGCTCGCACCGACCTTGCCAAGCGCCCTCGTGTTGCTGTTCCTGCGGAGCGCTTTGTCGCAGATGGACGTTCCGACACGCAACGCCTACGTCATGGCCGTGGTGACGCCTGAGGAGCGCACGGCAGCCGCGAGCTTCACGGCCGTGCCCCGGAGCCTGGCGGGGGCGCTGAGCCCCGCCTTGAGCGGCGCCCTTCTCGCAGCCGGATGGATCTCGTTGCCGCTCGTTGCCTGCGGCCTCCTGAAGATTGCATACGACGTTTCACTGTGGCGGGCGATGCGGCGAAGACCTCTGGTGGAGCAGTGACCAGCCTGTTCTGGCTGCGAGCGTGGGACGGGTGCCGTTGGATGCAAGCCGAACCAGGTTCTTGCCTCTGACCGTGCTGCAGAGATCGTGTCCTGTCGTGCGTCGACCGAGGCCTGCGATGACCACCCTGACCACCCCGCTGGTTGCGCCTCGAGTCGGACCCTTGCGACGCAGCTCCATACCTGACGCCACGAGCTTGGCTGACCGCTCTACATTGCATTGGTGCCCGCAGTCGCCAGGACCTGGCCGGCACAGGACGACCCATACCGGCCGCTGCGCCTTGGCTGCAGCAGCCACTTGCCGCTCGACAGCAAGGCCGGGCGAGGTCGCTTGTTCCACCTTGGCCACGCGGCCAATGACGAGTCGAGCCGGAAACAACTGCTCTGCGGTCATGCCATGGTCGCTCGTGCCAGCTGGCCTCCAGCCGCCGACCGCAGCGCCTCGACGTCCCGCCGCGGTGGTGCGCCGAACAACCTCGCGTACTCGCGACTGAACTGTGAAGGGCTCTCGTAGCCCACCCCGAAGGCCGCGGCCGCGGCGTCGGCGCCCTCGCTGAGCATCAGGCGCCGCGCTTCGTTGAGCCGCAGCCACTTCTGATACTGCAAGGGGCTCATGGCGGTCAGTTGCCGAAAGTGGTGGTGCAGGGTCGATGCGCTCATCTGCACGCGCGCGGCCAGCTCCTCGATGCGCAGCGGCTCGGCATAGTGCAGCTTCAACCAGTCGATCGCCTTCGCGACGCGATGGCTCTGGCTGCCGACGGCTGCAATCTGCCGCAGCCGCGCCGCCTGGTCCGTGGCGAGCAGCCGGTAGTGGATCTCGCGCTGCACGAGCGGCGCGAGCGCGGGGATCGCGGCAGGCTCATCGAGCAGCGCCACCAAACGAACGATGGGCTCCAGCAGTTCGGGCACCAGCGATCCGACACCGACGCTCGCCTGCTGCGTGCGCGTCGTGGCGGGGGGGCGCTCGTCCTGCGCGATCAGTTCGGCCAGCAGTCGAATATCGAGCTTCAAGACCAGCCCGACGCAGGGCTTGGCGGCCGACGCCTCGATGACTTCGGAGTTCGCCGGCAGGTCGAGCGACGTGACGATGAATCGCTCGGGGTCGTAGCCGTAGCCTTCGCCGCCCACCAGCAGCCGCTTGGCGCCCTGCGCCACCATCACGATGCTGGGCTCGATCATGCAGACCGCCGGGCGTGCGGGCGCCTCGCGGCGGAACAGCATGAGGCTTCCGATCGGCGTTGCCCGATCGGCCACGCCCACGGTGTGGCGGTCGATGATGCGCGTGAGGTCGGCCTGCAATCGCGCGATGTGGGCGCGGCGGTCGTTTTGTCGAGGGGTCTGCATTCGGGTCATGGCGGTGTTGCTGCCGTTGCAGTGTCGTTCGGGAAGGCCCGGAAGTCCGGCCCCGCGCAGGATCAGGCAAGAACGACGCAGGAACGTTCTACCGCACGCCGGGCCCGGTGGGAAGAATGACCGGCATGCATTCATGGGCGTCCGCGGCACATCGCTACCGGGCGCATTGCCTTCAACTTCCCGGAGCCCTCCTCATGACCATCTCTCTGTCACGCAAGCGCTTTTTGCAAGGGTCCGCGACCGCGTTCGCGGCTGCACTCGTTGGCCCTCAGGCCGCATTGGCCGCCCCTTCTGCAGGCTCATCTTCCCGGACGTCGACCTTGTCCCTGACCTCCAACTGGGACAAGACCTTCCCGAAGAGCGCCAAGGTCGATCACCGCAAGGTGACGTTCAAGAACCGCTACGGCATCACGCTGGCCGCCGACCTGTACCTCCCGAAGAACCGTGCCAACCGCAAGCTCGCCGCACTGGCCGTCTGCGGCCCCTTCGGCGCGGTGAAGGAACAATCCTCGGGCCTGTATGCACAGACGCTCGCCGAGCGCGGCTTCGCCACGCTGGCCTTCGACCCGTCGTTCACGGGCGAGAGCGGCGGCGAGCCGCGCCACGTGGCCTCGCCGGACATCAACACCGAGGACGTCAGCGCGGCGGTGGACTTCCTCGGCCTGCAGCCCGTGGTCGACCGCGAGCGCATCGGCGTGGTGGGCATCTGCGGCTGGGGCGGCATCGCGTTGAATGCGGTCGCCGTGGACAAGCGCGTCAAGGCGGTCGTGGCCAGCACCATGTACGACATGTCGCGCGTGATGTCCAAGGGCTACAACGACAGCGTGACGGCCGAGCAGCGGGCCCGGACGCTGGAGCAACTGAGCCGGCAGCGTTGGCAGGATGCGGAGAAGGCCAGCCCGGACCTCGGCCCCGTGTACAACGAGCTGAAGGGCGGCGAACCGCAGTTCATGGTGGAGTACGCCGGCTACTACAAGTCGCGCCAGCGCGGCTTCCATCCGCGTGCGATCAACTCCAACAGCTCGTGGACGCTGACCACACCGTTGTCGTTCATGAACGCACCGTTGATGACGCACATCGCGGAGATCTCGCCGCGGCCCATCTTGTTCATCCACGGCGAGAACGCCCATTCGCGCTACTTCAGCGAGACGGCCTACGCGGCCGCCGCGCAGCCGAAGGAGCTGGTGATCATCAATGGCGCCAACCACGTCGATCTGTACGACCGCATGGACAAGATCCCGTTCGATGCGATCGCCGGCTTCTTCGACAAGCACCTGAAGGCGCCGGCCTGACGCCCATTTGACCCCACACCCCGCCCGTGCCTGGGCAGCGGTGAAGACCGATTGACAGAGGAACGCCGATGAACAGACTTCTCTGCGCCGGCACGGCCGCAGCCGTGTTCGCGCTCGCTGCCGCGGCGGCAGTCCAAGCCAACGAGCAGACGCCGCCAGCGCCGTCGCAGTCGATCCGCCGCGCCGGCGAGCAGGCCTCGACCGTCGGCCCTGCCGAGTTCTTCACGGGCCGGGTTCGGGTCGATCCGGTCTGGCCGGCCGACGGTCGGATCAACGCCTCCGGCGCTTGGGTGACCT
Organism: Burkholderiaceae bacterium; assembly: GCA_905339355.1. Taxonomy (GTDB): domain Bacteria; phylum Pseudomonadota; class Gammaproteobacteria; order Burkholderiales; family Burkholderiaceae_C; genus Albitalea. The sequence goes on along the minus strand of CAJPFZ010000544.1, from coordinate 475 downwards.
TCGAGCCCGGCGCCCGCTCGGCTTGGCACACCCACCCCGCTGGCCAGCGGCTCGTCGTGCTCTCGGGCGTCGGCCTGACGCAGCAATGGGGCCAGCCCGTGCAGACGCTCCGCCCGGGCGACGTCGTCTGGTGCCCACCAGGGGTGAAGCACTGGCACGGCGCGACGCCGACGACCGCGATGACACACCTGGCCGTCACCGGAACGGCCGACGGCAAGAACGTGACGTGGATGGAGAAGGTGAGCGATGAGCAATACCCCGGCAAGTGAGCTGACGCAACGCAAAGCGATAGGCTTGAAACCCACGTTGACGCGCAGCTTCCCTCACTGGAGTCATCTTGATGCGAATCCTGCGGACAAGCGCCATGACTTTGGCATTGATATCTGTCGCCGCGGTGGCCCCCGCTTCTGCCCAGCACGAGGGTCGCAAGCAAATGGAGGCCGGCACGATGAGGATTCGACTGACCGTCGACGGC
>CAJPFZ010000543.1 GCA_905339355.1 Burkholderiaceae bacterium | reverse complement strand
CGAGCCAGGCACGTCGGCGGGGATCAGTGCCGGGTTCTGGCAATAGCCGCAACGCCAGGGGCAGCCTTGCAGGAATACGACGGCGGCGAGGCGCCCGGGGAAGTCGATGGTCGTCAGCCGCGTCACGCCGCCGACGCGCAGTGCTCCCGTCATCCGGCTTGTTGCTGCGGCTCCGCGAAGAAGCGGCGCTCGTGGTGTTCGCCCTGCTTGCCGATGTTGAAGCTCGCCACCGGCCGGTGGTAGCCCATCACGCGCGTCCAGACTTCGCAGGGCTGGCGTTCGTCGTCGCGCAGCTCGATTTCGATGGGGGTGCAAGCGTGCACAGGGGTCATTGCAGGATCTCCTCTGGGAGTGGGTTGGAAACGGGGGCGGCGGCGAGCCGGGCGCGCTTGCGTTCGAGTGCGGCTTCGTCGCACTTCGGACAGAACTTGTGCTCGCCGGCCAGGTAGCCGTGGGTCGGACAGATCGAGAAGGTCGGCGTCACCGTGATGTAGGGCAGCCGAAAGCGCGTCAGCGCGCGGCGCACCAGCTCGCGGCAGGCCGCACCGCTGGACAGGCGCTCGCCCATGTACAGGTGCAGCACCGTGCCGCCGGTGTACTTGGCCTGCAGCGGCTCCTGACGCGCCAGCGCCTCGAACGGGTCGTCGGTGAACCCGGCCGGCAGCTGCGACGAGTTGGTGTAGTAGGGCTGCTCCGTGGTGCCGGCCTGCAGGATCTCGGGCCAGCGCTTGCGGTCTTCGCGCGCGAAGCGGTAGGTGGTGCCTTCGGCAGGTGTCGCTTCGAGGTTGTACAGGTGGCCGGTCTCTTCCTGGAACGCCACGATGCGCTCGCGCACGTGGTCCAGCAGGCGCAGCGCCATCGCGTGCCCGCCGGGGGTGGTGATGTCTTCGGCGTCGCCGCTGAAGTTGCGCACCATCTCGTTGAGGCCGTTCACGCCCAGCGTCGAGAAGTGATTGCGCAGCGTGCCGAGATAGCGCCGCGTGTAGGGGAACAGGCCCTGGTCGATCAGGCGCTGGATCAGCTTGCGCTTGACTTCCAGGCTTTGCTTGCCGAGTTCGAGCAGCGTGTCGAGCGCGCGCAGCAGGCCGGCCTCGTCGCCGCGGTGCAGGTGACCCAGGCGCGCGCAATTGACGGTCACCACGCCGACGCTGCCGGTCTGCTCGGCGCTGCCGAACAGGCCGTTGCCGCGTTTGAGCAGCTCGCGCAGGTCGAGCTGCAGCCGGCAGCACATCGAGCGCACCATGTTCGGCTCGAGTTCCGAGTTCACGAAGTTCTGGAAGTAGGGCAGACCGTACTTCGCCGTCATCTCGAACAGGCGCTGCGCGTTCTCCGACTCCCACGGGAAATCTGGCGTGATGTTGTAGGTGGGGATCGGGAAGGTGAACACGCGGCCTTTCGCGTCGCCCGCGGTCATCACCTCGATGTAGGCGCGGTTGATCATGTCCATCTCGGCCTGCAGCTCGCCGTAGCAGAAGGGCATTTCGCGCCCGCCGATCACCGGCACCTGCTCGCGCAGATCCTCGGGGCAGGTCCAGTCGAAGGTGAGGTTGGTGAACGGCGTCTGCGTGCCCCAGCGCGAGGGCACGTTGAGGTTGTAGACGAGTTCCTGCACGCACTGGTGCACCTGCTCGTAGCTCATGCGATCGTTGCGCACGAACGGAGCCATGTAGGTGTCGAACGACGAGAACGCCTGCGCGCCGGCCCATTCGTTCTGCAGAGTGCCGAGGAAGTTGACGATCTGCCCGACCGCGGACGACATGTGCTTCGGCGGACCTGCCTCCACCTTTCCCGGCACGCCGTTGAGCCCCTCGTGCAGCAGCGTGCGCAGCGACCAGCCGGCACAGTAGCCGCTGAGCATGTCGAGGTCGTGGATGTGAATGTCGCCGTTGCGGTGCGCCTCGCCGATCTGCGGCGAGTACACGTGCGAGAGCCAGTAGTTGGCGGTGACCTTGCCGGCCACGTTGAGGATCAGGCCGCCCAGCGAATAGCCCTGGTTGGCATTGGCGTTGACGCGCCAGTCGCTGCGCGTGAGGTACTCGTTGATGGAGGCCTCGACATCGACCAGCGTCTTGCTGTCCTGGCGCAGACGTGCGTGCTGCTCGCGGTAGACGATGTACGCGCGCGCGGTCTTCAGGTGATTGGCGGCGATCAGCGTCTGCTCGACCACGTCCTGGATCTGCTCGATGGCTGGCGATTGGCCTTGGAAGCGGTAGGCCAGCACCTTCAGCACCATGGAGGTGAGCAAGGCGGCTTCGCCGTCGCCGTACTCGCCGGTGGCCTCGCCGGCATGCTGCAGCGCGGCCTCAATCTTGCGAGCTTCGAAGGGCACGCGCTGACCGTCGCGCTTGACCACCTGCGTCGGCATGGCCGCCGCTGCATTCGGACCTGACATGATGCGATTCACCTCCGTGACACTAGATGTAGCGTGTAGGGTAGGTGATGTACGCTAAATGTGTGGTTGATCTACATCAAGGCCAAATCAGTCGAGGGTTTGTCCGGGCAGCGAGAAGGGCTTCGACAGGCTCGGCCCGAACGGAATTCGGTGTGCGCAGAGGTCATGTTTCCCGCGGCGTCACTTCACGACAAGCACGGGTATCGGCGAGATCGCCAGCACCTTCGCGGCAACGCTGCCCAGCACCAGCTTGGCGATGCCGCTGCGGCCGTGCGAGCCCATCATGATGAGGTCGGCACCCGAGGCCTGCGCCGCATCGACGATGCCCTTGGCCGTCTGATGGTCCTCGACCACCACGGTCTCGATGTCGACCCCCTCGGCCCTGGCCGCCTCGGCAATGCGCTCGACGGAGCTCAGCCCTTGGGCGCGCGCAGCCGCCATGTAGGCCTGCAGGCCGGCCGAGTTGGCCTCGCCGATGCCGGTGTACGGATAGGTGTCCTGCACGAACAGCACGGTCAGCTTCGCAGATGCCATCTTGGCAAGCGGCACGGCGCGCAGCGCAGCGTCGGTGGAGAGTTCGGACCCGTCGGTGGGAACCAGAATCTTCTTGAACATGCTGACCTCCAGGAACAGTGGGCTGCACCACTGTAGCGCGCCGGCTGTGCCTTGGGCCATGAGGGCTGCACACCGGCCCTTGCGCGCATGTCATGAGGCCGCCGCCCCTGCCAAGGGGCACGCCGATTGCCGCTCAGGCCTGTGATCAACTTCTGGAGCCAAACCATGAAGACATCCGCATTGAAAAAGCTGACCGCCATTGCCATCGTGACCACAGCCAGTGTCAGCTTTGCACAGCAGACGAACGATCCGAACTCCCCGGCGAACACCGGCGAGTCCGCGGGCAGCGTGGAGGCTGACATGAACACCAACTCCACCCGCACCGACCTCAGCCGCAACTGCATCGGCTTGAGCGACCGCCAGACCGAAGCGGCCTGCAAGCAGGGCTATCCGGTCGACCAGGCCGATGCGCCGCTTGCGAGCGGCCCGGAACTGGCGGGCCGGACGGAGGACCAGGCGAACTGATCGGAACGCAAAGGCCAGGGGTGAGGCTCGCCAGCAGATCGGGCCTCACCCGTTCCTTCAGGGCATGACCTCGACGTACTCGTAGACCTCGCAGTCGGTCAGGGCGCGGCGCGCCGGCAGGGAAAGCCGCGCAAACCAGGCCTGCGGATCGTGGCGGTCGATCTCGCGGCCGATGAAGCGCAGCAGTTCGCAAATCGGCTCGACCACGCTGCCGCGATAGCGCGTGTCGTTCTTGACGTAGCCCAGGTAGAGGTTCTTCATGCAGTTGCCGCGGCACCAGGCGAAGGCCTCGCAGCCGTGGCATGGCATGGACGGCGTGAGCTGCAAGGGGCTGGGCTTGAGCCAGTTGCCCTTCACGCTGCCCATCAGCATGGCCGGCACGTACATCATGTCGGGGCAGGGAAAGATCTGCCCGTCGGGCATCACGTTGAGCAAATGCGTCGACACGCGGCACTGCGTGCGGCCGGCGTAGAGTTCCTGCGCACGCCCCGGCAACAGCTTGTTGCGCACGATACCCATCAGCGGGATCAGCGGGTACAGCCCGTCGCTGCGGGCGAAGAAGCGCTCGATCAGCTCGGCGAGCACGGCCTTGCGGCGTTCCACGGCATCGTCGAAGTACTTCTCGTCGGCGACGAACTGCCAGTAGAGGTAATCGAACGGCGAACCCTCGGCGACGAGTTCGTCGAGCTCCTCGAAACTCGTTGCCGGATTGCCCCAGGTGACCCGCGCGGTGACGCTGCCGCCGATCTGCGCGCGCACCTGGCGCAGGTTCTTCAACACCTGGCGGTAGATGCCACGGCCGCGGTAGCCGTCGGTGGTGGCTTCGCCGCCGTCGATGGACACCAGCACGTTCGAAAGCCGCGCCAGCAGCCACCGGGGCAGGTCGTCGAGCAGCGTGCCGTTGGTCTGCAGCTGGAAGCGCCACTGCGCAAAGCGACGCATCACCTCGATCATCATCGGCCGGTTGAGCGTGGGCTCGCCGCCATAGAAGGTGACCACGACCTCCTTGCCGGCGAGGTGGGTGCGGGCGAAGGTCTCGAGCTGGTCGACGTCGTATTCGACGTGTGTCTGCGAGCCCAGCACGTCGCCCACGCCGAGCGAACAATAGCTGCACTTGAGGTTGCACTTCAGCGTCGTCAGCAACTGCAGCTCGACACGGTGGCCGACGATGGCGCCGTGCGCCGAAGCAGGTGGGCTGGAACGCAAGTGGATCGGAAATTCCATGGAAGGTGCCGTTGTCTGCGGGGCCGGCCCGCGGGACCGAGCCTTTTAGCCAAAGCGCGCAAGCGCGCATTGATCCAAGGCAACACTGTGGTTCGCCAGCCCCGTCTCACGTCGCCGGCTGGCCGAGGCGACAATACCGGCCCGACGCGACCGGGGCCACGAGCCCGCGGCGCAGCATCACCTTCCTGATCGAGGAGAGAACCAAACATGATCGAGACATTGCTGAACGAGCTGGGTGTCGACCTGAAACCCTTTGCCGGCACCGACCGCAGCATCCATTCCCCGCGAGACGGCAAGCTGCTCGCGCAACTGCGCGACCACCGTGTCGACGAGGTGCAGGCCTGCATCGAGCAGGCGCATCAGGCGTTTCTCGCCTGGCGCAGCGTGCCCGCCCCGGTGCGCGGCGAGCTGGTGCGTGTCTTCGGCGAGGTGCTGCGCGAATACAAGCAGCCGCTCGGCAGGCTGGTCAGCCTCGAGTGCGGCAAGATCGTCAGCGAGGGCCTGGGCGAAGTGCAGGAGATGGTCGACATCTGCGATTTCGCGGTCGGCCTGTCGCGCCAGCTCTACGGCCTGACCATCGCCTCCGAGCGCCCCGGCCACCGCATGATGGAAAGCTGGCACCCCGCCGGCGTGTGCGGCGTGATCTCGGCGTTCAACTTCCCGGTGGCGGTGTGGGCGTGGAACAGCGCGCTCGCGCTCGTCTGCGGCGACGCCGTGGTGTGGAAACCCTCGGAGAAGACGCCGCTCACGGCCATCGCCTGCGACGCGCTGATGCGCCGCGCGATGCAGCGCTTCGAGAAGACCCATCCCGATGTGCTGCCCCCGGGCCTCAGCCAGCTGGTGCTGGGCGCGCGCGAGCAGGGCGAGGCACTGGTGCGCTCGCCGCGGGTGCCGGTGGTGAGCGCCACCGGCAGCACGCGCATGGGACGCGAGGTCGCGCGATTGGTGGCCGAGCGCTTCGGCCGCGCCATTCTCGAGCTGGGCGGCAACAACGCGATGATCGTCGCGCCCTCTGCCGACCTCGACCTCGCCACACGCGCCATCACCTTCGCCGCGGTGGGCACTGCGGGCCAGCGCTGCACCTCGCTGCGCCGGTTGATCGTGCACCGCTCGCTGCACGACGCGCTGGTGCAGCGGCTGAAGAAGATCTACGCGTCCGTGAAGGTCGGCGACCCGCTGGCCGACGGCACCTTGGTCGGCCCGCTGATCGATCGCGCGGCGTTCGACGGCATGCAGGCAGCGCTGGCCCAGGCGCGCGCCGAGGGCGGCGAAGTGTTCGGCGGCGAACGGGTGGAGGGGTTGGGCAGCGGCGGCTACTACGTGCGTCCGGCACTCGTCACGATGCCGGCGCAGACCCCGGTGATGCGCCACGAGACCTTCGCGCCGATCCTCTACGTGCTCGCCTACGACGAGCTCGCCGAAGCGATTGCGCTCCAGAACGACGTGCCGCAGGGCCTGTCGTCGGCGATCTTCAGCAACGACCTGCGCGAAGCCGAGCTGTTCCTGTCGGCCGCGGGCAGCGACTGCGGCATCGCCAATGTGAACATCGGCACGAGCGGCGCCGAGATCGGCGGCGCCTTCGGCGGCGAGAAGGAAACCGGCGGCGGGCGCGAATCGGGCAGCGACGCGTGGAAAGCCTACATGCGGCGCGCCACCAACACGATCAACTACAGCCGCAGCCTGCCACTGGCTCAAGGGGTGCAGTTCGACGTCGGGCCTTGAGTTCTCGAGGCGGGATCGCAAGGCCCAAGCCGTTCGCCTGAGCGAGACTCGGCCCATTCGTCTGAGCATGTCCCCAACCCGCTCGTCCTGAGCATGTCCCCAACCCGCTCGTCCTGAGCATGCCCCAACCCGTTCGTCCTGAGGTATCGAAGGATGAACGCGTGCACGGCCGACTCGGGGGCTTCGATACCTCAGCCCCGCCCTTCGATACCACAGGGCGAACGGGACCGGAGCGTTTCTCCGCGAAAGCTCCTCAGCCTTCCGCCTCGTAGTCCAACGCCCAGCGCTTCGACAGGTGGATCAGCACGTTCATGTCCGCGTCCGGCGAGTCGTAGTGCCACACCGCCGGTGCGGTGCGCAGCTTGTCGAGGCGGCTCGCGCGGATGTTGACGTGCCGCACCGGTAGCGTTCGCGCGCGCAAGGCGACGGCTTCGTCGGCGTCCTTCTCGTCGTCGTCGAAGAACAGCCAATGCTGCACGAACTGGTCCTGCAGCCGGCGCAGATCGTGGCACAGCGGTTCGGGCACCGGTGGCGGATGCGGGAGCGCGAATTCGCCGTTGCGCCGCACATCGACCCAAGGACCGTAGACGTCGTTCTCGACCGAGCGGAAGAAGTGCGTGTCGCGCAGCGAGTAGTAGTCCTGCAGCATGAAGTAGTCGGCGCGGTGACCGCCGTCCTTCGAGCCGATGTACCAGCCATAGACGTGGTCGCCCTGCGCGAACCACTGGACCGCGTAGAGCAGGCCGACGCCGCGCGGCGCATAGGCGAGATGGGTGTGTGCTTCGATCATGGATGAGTCCTCCCCGGAACTCTCCGTTCGCGCTGAGCTTGTCGAAGCGCTTCGACAAGCTCAGCGCGAACGGGCTTGGGTGAACAGGCTTGAGTCTAGGAAGCGTGGCACACCCCGCATTGAGGCCCATCAACCGCAACCGCAATACCGGCGACCCGTTCGAGCCGGACAAACCGGGCGCGATCCCGCGGCTCAGCGCTCGTTGGCCGGCATGTCGGCTGCGGCATCGCCCGCGCCCGCACGCGCGAGCGCAAGCGCTTCACGCAGCACATCGAGCGAGCCGATGTGGTTGGCCAGCAGCAGCACGAGCCGGGCGTTGAGCGCCTGGCTTTGCGCGTCGTCGAGGCCGCGATGGGCGGCGATCAGCGCTTCGTAGAAGTCGTCCGGACGCTCGAGGTGGGGATCGGTGATCAGCATGGGCGGTCCTCGGTGCAGCAGGCCCGCGCCATCGCCGCGCGCACGGCGGCCTCGTCCGGGCGGCGCCAGCGCGCCGCCACGTGGTGGTCGGGACGGACCAGGTAGGCGCAGCCGGGCGTGGCGTCGTGGCGGCGCGCGGCGAGGCCCTCGGTGTCGATCAGCGCATGGGCAGTTGCGTCGCCAGGCATGGCGATCGCCACCACCGTGATGCCCAGCTGCCCCGCCCACGGCGGCGGCTCGCCGAACACGACGAGCGTGAAGCCCGCGCCGAGTTCGCGAAGCAGCCACGTGGCGCGGCCGCCGCGCTGCAGCGGCGCATCGGCGGCGGGCGCGCCGGGCACCAGCGCACCCTCGAAGGCGTCGGTATCGGGCGTGTTCAGCGGCGAGTTCGCGAGCGTGGTCGGCACCGACAGTCGCCCGCTGTTGACAAGGCGGCGTGCGAAGGCGTGGTCGCGCGAGAGGTCGAGCACCGCATCGCGGAACAGCCGGCTCACCGCGCTCTTCGGCGTGATGAAGTCGGTGGCGCGCGTGCTGTTGAGAATGTTCTCGTCGGCGGCGAACTCGCGCTCGTCGGCGTAGCTGTCGAGCAGGCGCTCGGGTGCCGCGCCCGACATGACGCGTTCGAGTTTCCACGCCAGGTTCTCCGCGTCCTGCACGCCGGAGTTTGCGCCGCGCGCGCCGAAGGGCGAGACCACATGCGCGGCGTCGCCCGCGAACAGCACGCGGCCGTGGCGAAAGCGCGGCATGCGGTGGCAGCCGAAGGTGTAGACGCTCGCCCAGACGATCTCGAACGGCGTGCCCGGCTGGCCGATGCTGCGCAGCACCGCCTCGACACGCGGGGCGATGCGCTCATGCCGTTTCTCCAGTTCGGGGTCCGCATCCCAGCCGAGCTGGAAGTCGATGCGCCACACGTCGTCGGCCTGCTTGTGCAGCAGCACGCTCTGGCCGGGATGGAAGGGCGGGTCGAACCAGAAGCGCCGCTCGCAGGGCAGGTCGACGCCGGCCAGGCGCACGTCGGCGATCAGGAAGCGGTCCTGGAACACGCGCCCCATGCTCTCCAGGCCGAGGGAGGCGCGCACGCGGGAACGCGAGCCGTCGCAGGCCACGAGCCAGCCCGCGCGGACTGCATAGCGGCCCTCGGGCGTCTCGATGTCCACATGCACCGTGTCGCCCTCGGGCACCACGTCGAGCACGGTGTTGCACCAGCGCAGCTCGAGATTCGGCAGTTCGAGCGCGCGCTCGACCAGGAAGCCCTCGGCGTAATACTGCTGCAGGTTGATGAAGGCCGGCCGCTCATGCCCCGGCTCGGGGAGCAGGTTGAAGCTGTAGACGGGCTGGTCCTTGAAGTACACGCGGCCGACGTTCCACGAGACGCCTCGATCCACCATGCGCTGCGCGCAGCCGAGGCGGTCGAAGATCTCCAGCGTGCGCTTGGCAAAGCAGATCGCGCGCGAACCGACCGACAGCCGGCGGTCGTTGTCGAGCAGCAGCACGCGCACGCCGCGCTGCGCGAGGTCGATCGCGAGGCTCAGGCCCACGGGGCCGGCGCCGACGACGACGACCGGGTGCGTCACCGGCACCGGCGCGTCCTGGTCGGGCGAGCGGCGGTACTCGAACTCGAGCGTCTGGTAGTCCTTCTCGGGGCTGCCCTGCGAAACCATCGCCGCAGGCTCCGTCACTGCCCTTCGAGCGACAGCCACATCGCCTTGTCGCGCTCGGCGGTCCAGATGCGCGGGTCGCGGTAGTCGGTCGCCTCGTCGAGCGCACGTGTCACGTCGAAGGGCAGGCAGTGGTCGAAGATGACCCACTGCCCGTACTTGGGCTTCAGCGCGGCGTAGGTCTCCTTGTAGATCGCGTTCAGGTCCTTGCCCTGCGCTGCGCCGGCCTTGACGCTCGCGTAGAGCTCGCTCACGAAGGCGCGCGTGCCGGCCAGCCCGCGCTGAACCATGTCGGGGTCGGTGAGCGCCGCGCCACGGCCGGGCACCAGAGCAACGGGTTTGAGCGCGGCGATGTTGTCGAGCGTCTGCGGCCAGTCGCTGAAGTAGGCGTCGCCGGCGTAGGGCGTGGCGTCGAACTCCACCAGATCGCCGCTGAACAGGATCTTCTGCTGCGGCAGCCATGCCACCGTGTCGCCCTTCGTGTGTCCGCGGCCGAGCTGCATCAGCTTGACCTCCAGCTTGCCCAGCCACAGCGTCATCTCGCCCTTGAAGGTGATCGTCGGCCAGGTCAGGCCGGGAATGGTCTCGACGGCGCGAAAGAGCCGCGGAAAGCGCTCGATTTCGCTCTTCATGTCCTGCGCGCCGCGCTCGACGATGAGGTCGTAGGTGTCCTGGCTCGCGATGATCTCCTGCGGCGCGTAGGCGCTTGCGCCGAGCACGCGCACCGCGTGGTAGTGGCTCATCACCACGTACTTGATCGGCTTGTCGGTGACGCCGCGGATGCGGCGGATCACGTCTTGCGCCATCACGGGCGTGGCCTGCGTATCGATCACCATCACCGCGTCGTCGCCGACGATGACGCCGGTGTTCGGGTCGCCTTCCGCGGTATACGCGTAGGCGTTCTCGGAAAGCCGCGTGAAGCTGACCTGCTTTTCCTGCAGGTCGGCCTGGCTTGCGAATGTCTTGGTGTTCATGACTGCTCCACGAAGAGAAGACTCAGCGCTGGCGCGTGGCGATCAGCGGATGGACATCGTCCGGCGCCTGCACGCGCGGCCGGTCGGGCTCGACGGCGGGCAGCGGCTCGGCGAGCTGCATGCTTGCCTGGCAGCGCAGCGTGAGGTGCTGGTAGGTCTGGGTGGCCTTGAGCTTCCACGCCACCTCGTCGTCGGTCAACTCGCGCAGCACCTTGGCCGGCACGCCGGCCGCAAGCGATCGCGGCGGGATCTTCTTGCCGGCGGGGATGAAGGCACACGCAGCGACGATGGCCGCCTCGCCGACTTCGGCCTCGTCCATCACCACAGCGTTCATGCCGACCAGCGCATCGCGGCGCACGACGCAGCTGTGCAGCACTGCGCCGTGGCCGATGTGGCCGTTCTCCTCGACGACGGTGTCGCGCTGCGGAAAGCCGTGGATGACGCAGGTGTCCTGCACGTTCGCGCCGCGCTCGAGCACGATGCGCCCGAAGTCGCCGCGCAGCGAGGCGCAGGGCCCCACGTAGCACTCGGGCCCCACGATCACGTCGCCGATCAGCACGGCGCTCGGGTGAACGTAGGCGCTCGGGTCGACCACCGGCACCACCCCCTCGATCGAATAACAAGGCATGAGCGTCTCCAGGGCGGCGCTCACCACGGGTTAACGCCAATCGTCTTTGACTTGAGTCAAGACCTCGATCGATCATAAGATCGACCGACCGGTCGGTCAATGATGTTTGCCCGGCCGGAATCGCATCCACGACGGCAGCCCTGCGGAGCAAGCATGTCCGAACCCCTGATCCTGGTGTCAAGGCAAGACGCGGTCTGCACGCTGACCTTGAACCGCCCGTCGGCGCTCAACAGCTTCACCGCCGAACTGCATCGCGAACTGCTCGCGCGCCTCGAAGAAGCGGCCGCCGATGCCAGCGTGCGCTGCGTTGTGCTCGCGGGCGCGGGCCGCGCGTTCTGCGCGGGGCAGGACCTGGCGGATCCGCTCGTCGCGCCCGGCCCCGAGGGCTCGCCGCCGAAAGACCTGGGCCCGGTGATCGAGCGGCTCTACAAGCCGCTGGTGCAGCGCATCCGCGCGATGCCGGTGCCGGTGGTGGCGGCGGTGCATGGTGTGGCCGCGGGCGCCGGCGCCAACCTCGCGCTGTGCTGCGACCTTGTCGTGGCGGGACGCTCGGCGAGCTTCATCCAGGCCTTCGCGAAGATCGGGCTGATTCCCGACACGGCGGGCACCTGGCTGTTGCCCCGGCTGGTGGGCCGCGCGCGCGCCTTCGGGCTCGCGATGCTCGGCGACAAGCTGAGCGCGAGCGATGCCGAGCGCATCGGCCTGATCTGGAAGTGTGTCGACGACGCAGCGCTCGCCGACGAGGTGTCGGCGCTGACGCAGAAGCTGGCGGCGATGCCGACCGCCGCGCTCGTTGCCACGCGACGAGCGCTGGACCGCTCGCAGCATTTGACGCTCGACCAGGCGCTGAGCGAAGAAGCAGGCGTGCAAAGCCGCCTCGGCCAGGCGCACGACTACCTCGAAGGCGTGGCGGCCTTTTCCGCCAAGCGCGCGCCCCGATTCACCGACCGATGAACGACATGTCCGACAGCCGCAGCGCGCAGCAGACCGCCGAGCACGTGCGCGAGCGCATGTTCGAGAACGACCGGGCATCACGCACGCTCGGCATCGCCGTCGCGTCCATCGCTCCCGGCCAGGCCACACTCACGATGACGGTGCGCGAGCCGATGCTCAACGGCCACGACATCTGTCACGGCGGCTTCATCGCGACGCTCGCGGACTCCGCGTTCGCCTACGCCTGCAACGCAGGCAACCAGATGACGGTCGCGTCGGGGTTCGCGATCGACTTCATCTCGTCGGCGCGGCTCGGCGACGTGCTCACTGCGCACTGCAGCGAGGTGGCGAAGAAGGGGCGCAGCGGGGTCTACGACACGCTGGTCAGCAACCAGCACGGCGAGCGCATCGCGGTGTTTCGCGGGCGTTCGCACACGATCCAGGGCAAACCGGCAGTGGCCGATTGAGAGGAGACATCGGCATGGCAATCGAACGTCCCCAACCCGGCGAGCGCGAGCCGATCGAATCGGCGAGCCGCGACGAGATCACGGCGCTGCAGCTGCAGCGCCTGAAGGCGACGCTGCAGCGTGCCTACGACAAGGTGCCGCATTACAAGCGCGCCTTCGACGAGCGCGGCGTGCACCCGGACGACCTGCGCCAGCTCGCCGATATCGCGAAGTTCCCGTTCACCGGCAAGAAGGAGCTGCGCGAGAACTACCCGTTCGGCCTGTTCGCGGTGCCGCGCGAGCAGGTCGTTCGCGTGCATGCCTCCTCGGGCACCACCGGCAAGCCGACGGTGGTGGGCTACACGCAGAACGACATCGACACCTGGGCCGACCTGGTGGCGCGTTCGATCCGCGCCGCGGGCGGGAAGCCGGGCGACATGGTGCACGTGGCCTACGGCTATGGCCTGTTCACCGGCGGGCTCGGTGCGCATTACGGCGCCGAGCGGCTGGGCTGCACGGTGATCCCGATGTCGGGTGGCCAGACCGAAAAGCAGGTGCAGCTCATTCAGGACCTGAAGC
>CAJPFZ010000542.1 GCA_905339355.1 Burkholderiaceae bacterium | reverse complement strand
TTCCTCGCGCTCGGCGCCTGGGTGCTGACCGTCGGCTGGTTCGGCTTCAACGTGATGAGCGCGCAGACCATCGACAAGATCTCCGGGCTGGTCGCCGTCAACTCGCTGATGGCGATGGCCGGCGGTACGCTCGCGGCCGTGCTGCTAGGCCGCAACGACCCGGGCTTCGCCTACAACGGGCCGCTCGCCGGACTCGTCGCCGTGTGCGCCGGGTCCGACGTGATGCACCCGCTGGGCGCGCTCGTCACCGGCGGCGTCGCCGGCGCGATCTTCGTCGTGATGTTCACGCTGACGCAAAACCGCTGGAAGATCGACGACGTGCTCGGCGTGTGGCCGCTGCACGGGCTGTGCGGCGCGTGGGGCGGCATCGCCTGCGGGATCTTCGGCGCCGCGGCGCTCGGCGGCAGCGGCGGCGTGAGCCTGGTGGCGCAGATCGCCGGCACGCTGATCGGCGTGGGCTGGGCGCTGTTCGGCGGGCTCGTCGTCTACGGCTTGCTGAAGATGCTGACCGGCCTGCGCCTGTCGGCCGAAGAAGAGTTCAACGGCGCCGACCTGTCGATCCACAAGATCGGCTCGACGCCGGACCGCGAAGTCAGCTGGTAGCGTAGAGCGCCGCGATGCGGCGCGCGTTGCCGGCGATGCGCTTTCGAAGCGCCGAGGGCTTGAGCACCTGGGCGTCGGCGCCAAGGCGCAGGAACTGGTCGGCCGCATGCTCGATCGATTCGATCGGCACCCGCACCTGAACCCAGCCTTCGCTGTCGGCGCCCGACATGCTCACCTGGGCAGCCTCGGCGACCGCCGGGCTGAAGCTCTTCAATATCTTCAGGCCGCGCGCCGACACGCGCAGCGTGGCTTCGTCGCGGTACAGCTCGGCCTCGAAGCGCTGCGTCGACTCGGTCCAGTAGCGCGCCAGATCGAAGGCCTTCGGCCGCGCGAAGCGCTCGTCGGTCAGCGTGAGCTCGAGCACGTTCGACAGGCGATACGTGCGCGGCGCCTTGCTCGTCGCGGTGGCGGAGGTCGCGGCGAGGTACCAGACCCCCGCCTTCAGCACCAGGCCGAGCGGCTCCAGCCGGCGTTCGACCACGCCCGTCCAGCTCTCGTAGCGCACGAGGATGCGGCGCTCGCTCCACACCGCCTGGGCCACGTCGCCGAGGTGGTCGGCCGGCGGCGACCCGCGGTACCAGTCGAGGGGATCGAGGTGAAAGCGCGAGCTGACGCGGCGCGCATCTTCGCGCCAGCCGTCAGGCAGCGCCGCCAGCAGCTTGAGCTGCGCCGAGGCCATCGCTTCGCCGAGGCCCAGCTGCGCCGCAGGCCCGGGCAGGCCGCCGAGGAACATGGCCTGCGCTTCCGGCGCGGTCAGCCCGTCGAGCTGGGTGCGCCAGCCCGGCTTCAGCTGGAAGCCGCCAAGACGGCCCAGGTCGGCCCACACCGGCACGCCGGAGGCGCTCAGCTCGTCGATGTCGCGGTAGATCGTGCGCACGGAGACCTCCAGCTCCTGTGCGAGCACCTGCGCGCTCAGGCGGCCACGCGACTGCAGCAGCATCAGGATCGACAACAGTCGGCTTGCGCGCATGGGGCCAATGTCGGCAAGAAAGGGTGACAGGCATTGTCAGCTAATCGGACGCAGCATGCGGGCGTTTCGAGGAGTGCCTTCCAGATGACGTCCAACCCCACCACCGACTTCGCGGCGCAAGTGATCGAGCTGCGCCAGTACACCTTGCACCCCGGCCAGCGCGACGTGCTGATCGATCTGTTCGAGCGCGAGTTCGTGGAGACGCAGCAGGCGCTCGGCATGCAGGTGCTCGGCACCTTTCGCGACCTCGACCGGCCCGATCGATTCGTCTGGCTGCGCGGATTCGCCGGCACGGCCGCGCGCGCCGAGGCGCTGGCAGCGTTCTATGGCGGACCGGTGTGGCGGGCGCATCGCGACGTCGCCAACACCACGATGATCGACAGCGACGACGTGCTGCTGCTGCGCCCGTTGCCGCCATGGACGCTGCCGCACATGCCGCAGGCGCCACTCGGCGCGCTTGAGGCGCCGCCGGGCGTCGTCATCGCGGCCGAGCTGGCCTGGCCCGACAGCGACGACGGCACGGCACTGCGCTATGTGACCTCGGCGTTCACGCAGGCCGGCGCCGCGCCGCTCGCGGTGCTGGCGACGGAGCCGTCGCCGAACGACTTTCCGCGCCTGCCGGTGCGCGAAGGCGAGCCGGTGCGGGTGGTGCTGTCGCTGCTGCGCGGCGACGCCGCCGAGGCCTCACGGCGCATCCAGCGTGAATTGCGAGAGCAGCTGCCGCGCGGCACCCCGGTGCTGCGCCTCGCGCCGACGCCGCGGTCCTCACTGCACGGCTGATGCCCTCATGATCAGCACAGAGCTATTCGACTCGGACTGAGGAGACTCCCACGCCGAAACCGGTTACCCTTGCAAAACGCTAGCGTTTTTCACACAGGAGTACGCCGTGGCTGTCACGAAGACCGAAGTGGTCAGCGCCCGAGTTCCCCCCGATGTCAAGGCGGCGCTGTCCGCTGCCGCAGAGGTCGAGAGGCGCAGCGTCGCGTCGATGCTGGAGGTGATGGTGCTCAGCTACTGCCGTGAGCACGGGATTGCCGCTGCTGCCATCAAGGTTGCCGGGAAGGCTGGGCTAAGACCGCCGCGTAAATAGCCCCGCGAATTCGCGCCGAAGGCAAGCGCGACGGTTTCTCGCCGGCCATTGCCTGAGCCACACCCGCCACGATGCCCACCCACCTCCCCATCAACCTGCAAGACCTGCTGCGCCAGCGCACCATCGAGGGTGAGCGCATCGAATACAAGGCGGGCTGGAACCCCGACGCCACGCTGCGCACGATCTGCGCCTTTGCCAACGACTTCGCCAACCTGGGCGGCGGCTACGTCGTGATCGGGCAGGACTGCGATGCCAACGGCCAACCGATCTTTCCACCGGTGGGCCTGGCCGAGAACCGTATCGACAAGATCCAGCAGGAACTGCTGGCCGCGTGCCAATTGATCCAGCCGCCGTACTTTCCGCTCTTGAGCGTGGAGGTCGTCGAGGGCCGCAAACTCATCGTGCTTCAGGTGCCCGGTGGCATGAACCGCCCGTACAAGGCGCCGGCTTCTGCCTCGGCCAAGCACAAGTCCTGGCACTACTACATCCGACGCTACAGCAGCACGGTCGAGGCCAAGGGCGAGGACGAACAGGAGCTGCTGAGCCTCGCGGCGAATGTGCCGTGGGACGACCGCCTGGCCCAGCGGGCGGTCGTGGCGGACTTGTCCCACACGCTGATGCTGGACTACCTGCGCGAGGTGGGCAGCGCGCTGGCCGACGATGCACCGGCGATGTCGCCGGAAGCCATGGGGCGGCAGATGAACGTGGTGGGCGGCCCGAGCGAATCACCCTGGCCCAAGAACGTGGGGCTGCTGTTCTTCAACGAGGCGCCCGACCGCTTCTTCCCCTACACGCAGATTGACGTGGTGTGGTTCCCCGAAGGCGCGGGCGGCGACCGTTTCGAAGAGAAGGTGTTCAAAGGCCCGCTGGCGCGGATGACACGTGAAGCACTGGGGTACATCCAGCGCAACTATCTCAACGAAACGGTGGTGAAGCACCCCGACCGGGCCGAAGCCACCCGGGTCTGGAACTTCCCCTACGCGGCTATCGAAGAGGCTTTGGTCAACGCGGTCTACCACCGCTCGTATGAGGAGCGCGAGCCGATCGAGGTGCGCATCAGTCGCGAGGAACTGGCGATCCTGAGCTTTCCCGGACCGGATCGGTCCATCCGCCTGGCAGACTTCGCGGCCGGCCGCGCCGTGAGCCGCCGCTATCGCAACCGCCGCATCGGCGAGTTTCTCAAGGAGCTGGAGTTGACGGAGGGGCGCAGCACGGGCGTTCCCAAGATCCTGAAGGCGATGGCCGCCAACGGCTCGCCGCCGCCGCTGTTCGAGACCGATGACGACCGCACGGCCTACCTGATCCGGCTGCCGGTTCACCCATTGGCGCGAGTGCCGGACGACGTCACGGAAGTTGCTCCCCAAGTGACCGGGGAAGTCACCGGGGAAGTCACCGGGGAAGTCGCTCGGCTGCTGCGCGCGATGACCGGAGAGCTGGCGCGCCAGGACATGCAGAACGCGCTGGGCCTTCGGCATGAAGACCATTTCCGTGCCGCCTATCTCCGTCCCGCGTTGGCAAGTGGCCTGCTCGAAATGACTCTC
This sequence comes from Burkholderiaceae bacterium, assembly GCA_905339355.1. Taxonomy (GTDB): domain Bacteria; phylum Pseudomonadota; class Gammaproteobacteria; order Burkholderiales; family Burkholderiaceae_C; genus Albitalea. The sequence goes on along the minus strand of CAJPFZ010000542.1, from coordinate 4,805 downwards.
CCGGACAAGCCTCGCAGCAGCAAGCAACGTTACCGTCTCTCTGCACGCGGCCGGCAATGGCTGCAAGATCACCCGGACGCGAACTCGCGATGAGTGGTTTCGCAATCTCGGGGCGGAGATGGATCTGTGATGCCAGAGATCACGTCAAGCTGACCCTACTCAGAGCCGGCTCGCGTTGTTCGAAGTGCCAGGGCTGCAGCCAGCCGTCGCCACTCGTACGGCGTTTCAGGCCGCGTGATACGCAGCCATCTCCTCGCCGAGCCGTATCGTGCGCTCCGGCGCCCAGCGCGGGTTGAAGCGCAGGTCGCTCTTCGGGAACAGCATCACCACCGTCGATCCCAGCAGGAAGCGGCCCATCTCGGCGCCCTTCTTCAGGCTCACCTGCTGGTCCGCGTAGTGCCATTCGCGCACTGACTTCATGCGCGGCGGCGTGACGACGCCGTGCCACACGGTGGCCATGCTGCCGACGATCGTGGCGCCGACGAGCGTCAGCACGAAGGGGCCGCGTGGGCCCTCGAACAGGCACACGACGCGCTCGTTGCGCGCGAACAGCCCCGGCACGCCGAGCGCGGTGCCGGGGTTGACCGAGAACAGCTCGCCGGGCACATGGATCATGCGGCGGAGGCGGCCGTCGCAAGGCATGTGGATGCGGTGGTAGTCGCGCGGGCTCAGGTACAGCGTCACGTAGCTGCCGTGTTCGAACTGCGCCGCGAGCGCCGCGTCGCCGCCGAGCAGCGCGGTGGTGGTGTAGTGGTGGCCCTTGGCCTGCAGGATGCGGTCGCGGTCCATCGAGCCGAACTGGCTGATGGCGCCGTCGACCGGGCAGATGAGGTCGGCGCTCGCGAGCGGGCGCACGCCCGGCTTCAGCGCGCGCGTGAAGAAGTCGTTGAAGCTCGTGTAGCTCGCGATGTCGGGGTTGGCCGCCTCGTTCATGTCGACGCCGTAGCGCGCGACGAATGAGCGGATCGCAGCGGTCGTCAGCGCGCCGGCGCGCGCCGACGCGAACTTGCCGGCCAGCGCCGTCAGCGCCTGTTTCGGGTAGAGGTACTGCGGAAGAACGGCGAGGCGTGCTGACACGGGCGGGTCCGGGAAACGAAACGGAGGGCCAGTGTATCGGCGCTACTCGTCCGACTCGGCGAGCGTGATCGACTGCTTGCGTGACTTGCCGGCGCGCCACAGCGTGAGCGTCACCTTGTCGCCGGGCTGGAATCGCTCCAGCGCGGTCAGCATGTCGTCGAGGTCGCTCACCGGTTCGTCGTTGACAGCCGTGATCACGTCGCCGGCGACGATGCCGCCTTCGCTGCCGCGCCTGAACGGCTGCAGACCGGCGACGGCTGCCGGCCCGCCCGGGGTCACGCGCACCAGCGGCACGCCCTTGGGCAGCTTGAGCGCGCTTCCCATCGCCTCCGGGCCTGCAGTCACGCCGAGCGAGGGGCGTACCATGCGGCCGTCGCGGATCAGCCTCGGCACGATGCGGTTGACCTCGTCCACGGGAATCGCGAAGCCGATGCCGGCGCTGCCGCCGGACGGGCTGTAGATCGCCGTGTTGACGCCGATCAGCCGGCCCGCCGAATCGAGCAGCGGCCCGCCGGAGTTGCCCGGGTTGATGGCCGCATCGGTCTGGATCGAGCCGCGGATCGTGCGCCGCGTGACCGACTCGATCTCGCGGTTGAGGGCGCTGACGATGCCGGTGGTGAGCGTCTGGTCGAGGCCGAAGGGATTGCCGATCGCATACACCTTCTGCCCCACTTGAAGATCGCGGCTGCTGCCCACCGGAATCGGCGGCAGCTTGTTCTTCGGCGCATCGATCTTCAGCACCGCGATGTCGCGGTCGGGGAACACGCCGACCAGTTGCGCGCGGTGGCTCGACTGGTCGGCGAGCGTCACGCGCGCCGCGTTGGCCTCCTGGATGACGTGGAAGTTGGTGACGATGTGGCCGCGGTCGTCCCAGACGAAGCCGCTGCCGGTGCCGCGTGGCACCTGCTGCACGTTCATCGAGAAGAAGTCGCGCCCCACCGCGAGCGCCGTGATGTTGACGACCGACGGCGAAACCGCCTTGAAGACGGCGATGTTGTTGAGTTCGTCGGCGCCGAGCGCGCCGCGCGGAGCGACCGGGCGCGGCGGCGCCGGTGGGCGGGCTTGCGCGAGCAGCGGGCCGGACAGGGCCAGCAGCATCACCGCGCGTCGCGACCAAGCCAGCGGGCCGGCACGCACCTCGTCGACAGGCTGGGGATTCATGGTCTTCGACTCCGTGACCGGGGAGCAAACGGCGGCGATCATAAGTGCATCGCGTGAAGAATGCGGCGACGCGGAAGCCGGCATCTTCAGGTCGAACGGGTGTCCTGGCTGGCGAAGAACACATCCAGCGTCGGAAACGCAGCGCCGCCGTGGATGCAATCCCACAGGTAGATCGCGAAGCCGATGTCGCCGGTCCACAGCGAGTAGCGCAGCTGGCCGAACTGCGCGGCATCGGCCTGCGTCTGCGCAATGCCGTGCATCGCGAAGGCGCGTGCACGCGCGAGCCAGAGCGGATCGCCGGTGCGACGGTACAGCTTGAGGAATGCGTAGCCGTTGCCGCCGGTGCCGTGGCACAGGTTGGAGCCTTTGCTCAGGGGGCCGGCGGCCCAGGTCGCTTCCCCGGCGGCGATCAGCAGGTCGTCGAGCTCGTTGCCGGGCCAGTCGCCGAGGCAGACCACGAAGCCCGGCGCGCCGTGGCAGAACTGCATCAGCATGCGTGGCTCGTCGCCTTCGGCAACCAGCAGCCAGGCGCGCCAGCTGGCATGGGCACCGTCCCAGGTGGCGCTGTGGCGGATTGTGTTGGCGATGCACGCCTGCCAGGCGGTCCATTCACCCTCGTCCAGCAGGTCGCGGCCCTGGATCAGCACCGACGCCGTGGCGGCGAAGCCGTGCAACGCGTCGAGATAGCTGCCTTGCGTGCCGTACATGTCCTGGCTCCAGTAGTGGCAAGCGTGCTCCTGCGACCACAGCCGTTGCGACCAGAGCCGGCGCGCCGAGCGGCGGAACAGGTCGGCCCAGCGCGCCTCGCCCGTGTGCTGCGAGAGGAACAGTGCGGCGAGCATCGTGCCGGGCGATCCCCACATCAGCTCGCGAGTGGGGTTGTCAAGGTTGCCGGCGATCAGCTGCTCGAGCCGGTCGGCCGCCTGAGCCGTCGGCCGCAGCCGCTGCGCGAGCATCAACACCCCTGTGTCGCCCATGAGGTAGGACGCCGACTCGTCCTGCTCCCAGCCCTGCCGCCAGGCGGCGTTCAAGGCAAGCAGTGTGTCGACGCAGTCGGCATACGAACGCCGCAGCGTGGCCGCGCCGATGTCTTGCAGGTGGTGCAGCGCCCAGATGACGCCCGTCGCGCCGAAGTACAGCGGCGGTACCGGACGCAGGTCGCCGTCGTCGGCGTCGCGCGGGTGCATCGGCCAGGAGCCCTGCGCAGAGAAGCGCTCTTCGGTGTCGCCCACGATGCGCTCGATCTGGGCTCGCGCGGCGACGGCGTTCCAGGGGATGGGCTGGAGCGCTTCGTGCCGGGATGGGTCATGGAGCATCGTGGCGTGGCGACGCGTCATCCCGGCGGAAGCCGGGATGACGAAGTCTTGCCGGCTCAGGGCTGCTTGGCGTAGTCCGAAACGACTTTCCAGCGGCCGTCCTGGATCTGCGACAAACGAGACAGGTCGCTGCCGGCATGCTTGGTGGGCGAGAACTTCAGCTCGGGCGCGCCGAACATGTCGGCCGGAATGGTCACGCTCTCAAGCGCCTTGACGAGGCTCTCGGTGGTCGGATTGGCGCCCGCCTTCAGCAGCGCCCGCGCGACGCCGTCGACGGCGTTGTAGCCGTAAACCGAGAAGACGGTCGGGTCTTCGTTGAACTTGGTCTTGTACTTGTTGGCCCAGAAGCGGATGTTCTGGCCTGCCTCGTCGAGGTACGGATGCTGCACCGTGTGGGTCGCATACAGCCCGTCCATCGCCTTGCCGCCCAGCTTGTGGATAAGGTCGGTGTAGGCGGCGCTGGTGCCGACGAACACCGGGTTGAAGCCGGTCTTCTTCGATTCGCCGATGGTGCCGATGGTCTCGCGGATGATGGTGCCCAGCGCGACCAGGTCGCAGCCGGCCGCCTTCATGCGCGCGACCTGCGAGGAGAAGTCGGTGGCGCCGCGTTTGTACGAGGTCTTCTCCGCGAGCGTCATGCCGGCTGCCTTCACACCTTCCTCGACGCCGCGCATGACCTCGAGGCCGAAGTCGTCGTCCTGGTAGATCGTGCAGACCTTCGTGGCGCCCTTCTCCTTGATGAGCCTAGGCAGCGTGGTGCGCATCTGGTCGTAGTAGCTCGATCCGAGCGCGAATTTCAGCTTGTGCACCGGCTCGGTCATCTCGCGCGCCGCGGTCACCGGGAACAGGTTGGGCACGTTCTTCGCGAACTGCACCGGCATCGCGGCGTTGTTGGTGGGCGTGCCGATGTGCGCGACCATCGCGAAGATCTTGTCCTGGTTGACTAGCTTCTGCGCGGCCAGCACCGCCTTCTTCGGGTCGTAGGCCGAGTCTTCGACCAGCAGCTTGAGCTTGCGGCCGTTGATGCCGCCTTGCTCGTTGACTTCGTCCACGCGCAGCATCATGCCCAGTCGCACCTGCTTGCCGAAGCCGGCGATCGGCCCGGACAGATCCTGGATGGTGCCGATGAGGATCTCGTCCTTGGTGATGCCCTGCGACTTCTGCGCCTGCGCGGAGAAGGCCGCCAGGGCCAGGATCGAGAGAGCCAGAACAGTCTTGCGTTTCATGTGTGTCTCCTTCATGTGTACATCG
>CAJPFZ010000541.1 GCA_905339355.1 Burkholderiaceae bacterium | reverse complement strand
AGGCCTTCGTGCTCGCTCCTCGCCGTCGGAAACAGTTCGCTGTTGGGCGGCGCGCGACGAACGAGTTCGCTGCAGCTCAGGCGCAGCTCGAGAGTCGGCGCCACGAGCTGCAGGCGGGCCAGACGCTCGCGCAGCAGCACCAACAGGTGGGCGATGTCGCGCGAGGGTTCGGCCAGCGCAATCTCCAGCGTGCTGTCGGCCGGGGTCCTGGCGTCGTGCCGATGCCGAGATTCGTGCTGCATGTGCAGCGTGAAACGGCTGATCTGCGCGTGCTGGGCCGAGGCCCATGCCGTCAGCCGCGCCAGCAGGATCGATGCGCCGTGCAGCACCTGCTCGGTGGTGTCGGCCCGCGCAAACAGCTCGAGCCGGCTGTCGAAGCTGTCCGGCACGCTGATCCAGTCGCGCGGGTCGGGGCACACGCCGCGCGCACGGTCGATGTCGTCGAGCAGCGCCTCGCCGAAGCGCCGCGCCAGGCCACTGCGCGGCAAGCCGAGCAGGTCCGACAGGCTGCGCAAGCCCATGCCCTGCAGAGCCTCCCAGTGCTCCCGCCCGGGACCCAGCAGCCACACCGGCACGGCATCGAGCAAACGATTCAGGTGCTGCAGGTCGGCGGCATGCCGGCCGTCAGCCGCTTCGGGCAAACGCGCCAGCAGCGCCGCACCCTTGGGAGTGGGCGCGCTGGCGCAGTGCACCTGGTGCCCGAGCGGCGCGAGGGCGGCATGCAAGCGGCGCAGCAGTTTGTGGCGGCCTCCGAAGTAACGCAGGCTCGCTTGCACTTCGAGCAGCACGGTGTCCGCGGCGGCATCACGCTCCTGCGCGGGTTCGAGCGTCACCGAGGGCGTGAAGGCAAGCGCCGCATGCGCCACGCCGATGACGGCCTGCGCATCGCGCACCGCATCGGCCTGACCCAGCGTGGTGTGAGGCGCGAGCGCGAGTGCGGTGGCCCGCTTGAGGCCCGGCTTCACGCCGAGGATCTGCGCAGCGCGGTTGGCGCTGACGATGTGGTGGCTGTCCATCAGCGCGATCGGCGCCGCTTGATCGGTTTGCTCGCCGCTCGTCTGGGCCTGCGGCAGCGTCGCCGCAAAGGATTCCAGCGACAGCTGCGGCAAGTGCAGTGCAATCCACAACATCAGGAATGCTCACGCGACGACTGGTCTGCTACGACGCCAGATTGATGAAGGTCGCCTCGTTCAATGCAGACGGCGAGCCGCTCGGCATGAAACCCGGCACTTGCACACCCGCCGGCCTCACCCGGCTGCGCGCCGCTTCCGACAGCACCGGCGGCAAGGCCAGCTGCAACGGCGTTTCCAGCGGCGGGCCGCGGCGCTTGAGCACGCGCAGGTCGAGCATGTCGGCCCCGCCTGGGCGCAGCGCGAGGCGCAGCGGCGCCGACGTCGGGCGCTGCTGCGCGGCCATCTCGCGCAGCACGAAGGCCGGCCCGTCGTGCGCATGGGCGGCGAGCTGCAGGCGGCGCAGGCGCTCGGTGCGCAGGCGCGGCGGCAGCCAGGCGAGCACCGCTCCCACGTGGCCACTCTTGAGCGCTTGTTCCAACGCCCACAGGCTGTCGCTGCCGGCGATCACCTTGCAGCGGGTGTGAACGACGAGCAGTTGCGCCACGTCCAGCCCCACCTGGGCCAGCGCCCAGGCCGAAAGTTGCTGCGGCGGGTCGAACAGCATCACCAGCCGCCCAGCCTGCTGGATGTCCGCCAGGCTGCGGCTCAGCAGGCGGATCTCGCCCACCCCCGGATGCGGCAGCAGCAGCTCGCTCAATACCCGTTTGGGCCAGCCGCCGCCGGGCAGCTGGGCATCGAGGTCACGAAAACCGCTCGGCACCACCTGATCGGTGTGGCGGCCGAGCTGGTGGCCGAGCCACAACGCAGGATGCAAGGTCTCGGGGGCGCGTGGCGGAGCGGCCGGCCGTGATCGCCGCGCCGACGCTGCCGGCCCCGCGCCGTGGCCGGCCGGTGAAACCGGCTGTGCAACGCAGGAGGGGGAAGCGACAGGAGGCATTGGCAGTCCATCTTGAATGACTGTATTTTTATACAGTATTCGGTTCCGCTGGGATTTTTTCTTGGCAAGTCCCGCTTCGGCGTGCTGTATTGCTCGCAGGCTGCTCGCCAGAGGGTGAATTGCCACAAGCAAATAATTGATTGCCTTAAGCAACCTTATGCGGCAGCATCGGGCATCTTCCATCGCTCGCCCCCGCCATGGCCGCAGCACTCACCTCTTCCAGCCCCGAACGGATCGAATCCGTTCGCCGCTTCAACCGCTTCTACACACGCCGCATCGGCGTGCTGCAGGAAGGCGTGCTGCATTCGCCGTTCAGCCTGACCGAGTGCCGCCTGCTCTGGGAACTGGCGCACACCGGCGAACGCGGCGGCCTGACCGCCACCGAGCTCGCCCGCAGCCTCGACCTTGACGCCGGCTACCTCAGCCGGCTGCTCAGCCGCTTCAAGGAACGCGGGCTGATCAAGGCCACCCGCTCGAAAGACGACGCGCGCCAGCTGCACCTGAGCCTCACCGCCGCCGGCCGGCGTGCCTTCGCGCCGCTCGACACCCGCTCGCAGCAAGACGTGCATGCCCTGCTCGCCCGCCTCACCGACAGCCAGCAGCAGGAGCTGCTGCAGGCGTTCAGCCGCGTCGAACAGCTGCTGGCCGACGCGCCGCCCCAGGCCGCCCGCCCGCCCTACCTGCTGCGTCCCCACCGCTGCGGCGACATGGGGTGGCTGGTCTCGCGCCACGGCGCGCTCTATGCGCAGGAGTATCAGTGGGACATGCGCTTCGAGGCGCTGGTGGCGCGCATCGCCGCCGACTTCATCGACCATTTCGACGCGCGCCGCGAGGCATGCTGGATCGCCGAGCGCGACGGCATCAACGTCGGCTGCGTCTGCCTCGTGCAGGCGCGTGACGAGGCGACTCGCGAGCCGCTGGCGGGCGTGGCCCAGCTCCGGCTGCTGCTGGTCGAACCCGCGGCCCGTGGGCTGGGCATCGGCGAGCGCCTGGTCACCGAATGCACCCGCTTCGCCCGCGACGCCGGTTACCGGCGCATCCGCCTGTGGACCAACGGCAACCTGCTGGCCGCGCGCGGCATCTACAGAAAGGCCGGCTACACGCTGCTCGCGAGCGAGCCGCACCACAGCTTCGGGCACGACCTCGTCGGCGAAACCTGGGAACTGGAACTCGCGTGAATTCCCGCCGGAGGATGAGTCAGGCGAACTCTTGTCGGATGTGCTTGGCGCCCAGCACGTGGATGATCCACGCCATCACCAAACATGCGCTCAGCGTCATCAGTGCCGCCATCACACGCGCGGCAGTGACCAGGCTGCCGAACAGGTTGAGCACCTGTGGCGGCATGGCGTCGCGGGCCAAGCTGCTCGCGAGCACCGACTGAACCAGCTCATGCTGAAACCACAAGCCTGCGAGGTTGGCGGCGATCGCGACCCCCAGCACACCGATGAAGACGCGGCGCGCCCAGTCGAGGCGCATCAGCAGGCCGATCGCCGAGGCCAGCGTGGCCACCGACATCACCAGACCGGCCAGCAGCACCCACTGCAGGTACTCCAGCAGCAGGCCGCTGAGCAGCGGCAGCGAGGCGCCGCTGGGCTGCAGCGCCGGCAGCAGCGAACTGAGGTGAGCGTTCTGCACCAACGCCGAGGCAGTGGCCGCCAACCCGAGCACGATGAAGATCCAGGCGGTGGCGGTAACGAAGAACGAGCGGGCTCCGACGTTGATGGTGTGCGGCATGGCAATTTCCGATGGCCCCGACGGCAACGGAGCCGGACTTCACGCCGCATCCAATCGACACCGCGCATAGCGGATTTTCGGCAGCGCGGGTTGGCGGCACATTCCCTTGCATGGGTGCTTCCCCCAAGAACTTGGGGTGCCGGTGTGATCGCGGCGCCACATCACGCCGCTTGTCCTTGTGGCGGCGCGGCGTAGCGGGCAACGACACAATGCCCTCCTTCACTTCGTTTCGATTCATGCACCCCGGCATCCTGAGCGCGGTCCTGGCCTACGTCTGCTGGGGCCTGTTCCCGCTGTACTTCAAGCAACTCGCCCAGATCGCGCCGCTGGACGTGCTGGTGCACCGCGTCGTCTGGTCGCTGCTGTTCCTGCTGGTGGTGCTGGCCGTGCGGCGGCAGTGGTCGTGGCTGCGCGACGTGCTGCGGCAGCCCCGGCTGCTCGGCGCCTTCGCACTGAGCGCTCTGCTGCTGTCGGGCAACTGGCTGACCTACATCTGGGCCGTCACCAACGATCACGTGGTCGACGCGAGCCTCGGCTACTTCATCACGCCGCTGGTCAACGTGCTGCTCGGCTACACCGTCCTGCACGAGCGCCTGCGCCCGCTGCAGTGGACGGCCGTCGCGCTGGCCGCCGCCGGCGTGCTGTGGCTGGCCGTGCTGGGCGGCCAGCTGCCGTGGATCGCCCTCGTGCTCGCCTGCACCTTCGGCGCCTACGGGCTGATGCGCAAGATGGCGGCGCTGGGGGCGCTCGAAGGGCTGACGCTGGAGACGATGCTGCTGGCACCCGCCGCGGTCGCGCTGCTCGCTTTCGCGGCGATGCAAGGAACGAGCAGCTTCCCGGCCGAGAGCGGGTGGGTCAACGCGCTGCTGATCGGCATCGGCCCGGTGACCGCCATCCCGCTGCTGCTCTTCGCCGCCGGCGCGCGGCGCATTCGCATGAGCACGCTGGGCCTGCTGCAGTACCTCGCGCCAAGCATCCAGCTGGTGCTGGGCATCTGGCTCTACCACGAGCCCTTCGGCGGGGCGCGCATGGTGGGCTTCGGCCTGATCTGGCTGGCGCTCGCCGTCTACAGCGCCGAGAGCTGGCTGCAGAGCAGCCCACGTCCTGCGCCGGTGCTGGAACCCGACTGAAAGACCGCTACCCGAATCGAACGGCGTAGATCGGCGGCAGCAGGTTCGACACCGTCGACCACGAGTCGCCGCCGTCGCTGCTCGCCCACAGGCCGCCGGTGGTGCTGCCCATCAGCAGCTGCCGTCCGTCGTCCGACACGACGAGGCCGTGCCGATAGACGAGGTCGTAGCAGCCCGATTGCGGCAATCCGCTGCGCAGGGTCTCGAAGCTGCGGCCGCCGTCGCGGGTGCGGTTCAGGGCCAGGGCACCGTCCACCGGCACGCGCTGCTGGTCGGCCACGCCGGGCACGAACCACGCCGTCTGCGGCTCGCTCGGGTGCACCGCCACCGCGAAACCGAAGCTCGACAGCGGAACGTCGGTCACCTCCTGCCAGCTGGCAGCGTCGTCGCTCGATCGCCAGATGCCGTTGTGATGCTGCGTCCACAGCGTGTCGGGCGCGCCCGCGCAGCGCACGACGCGGTGCGGATCCTGGATGTTGGGGTCGTCCGCCTGCTCGGGCGGCATGTAGGCGGCGTGCATGCCCTTGGCCTGCAGGACCCAGCTCGCGCCGTCGTCGCGTGTGCCCCAGACCCCGCCGCAGCTGATGCCCACCAGCATGTCGCCCGCCCGCGACGGGTGCGGGCAGATCGAGTGGATGCCCGGCACGTCGTAGCCGCCGCCGAACCACGCGGTGCGACCGGGCTGATGCCACAGCGATTCGTTGAGCTGCCAGCTGGCGCCGCCGTCGTCGGAGCGGAACAGGCCGCCAGGCAGCGTGCCGGCCCACACGACGCCACCTTGCGCTTCGAGCGACCAGATCTGCACCAGCTTCCAGGCGGGGCCCTGCGCGTCGGCCGGCTGGGCGGGATAGGCGGGTGTTCCGACCTCCACCCAGGTCTTGCCGTCGTCGTCGCTCGCGTGCACCTTGACGCCGAAGTGGCCCAGGTTCAGCGCCGCGAGCATGCGGCCCGAGGCCATCGGCGGCAGCAGCATCGACACCGGCTCGCCGAGAAAGGAGACGTTGGCGATGCTCCACTGCGATGCCTGCCGGCGAAGCTCGAACAAGCCCTTGCGGGTGGCAACCCAGGCACGGTCGGTCATGGCAATCCTCCTCGAAACGTTCAGCCGCCGGACAGGGCTTGCAGCACGTGCACGCGGCTGTTCTCGTTCAACGGTTCGTTCAACATGATGCGGTCGCTGCTGCGCCGGCCGTCGACGAACACGACGACGTTGGCGCGCAAGTGGCCCTGGTCGTCGAGCACGTAGCCGCGCAGGCGCGGATTCACGGCAAACGCCGCCTCGAGCGCCGCACGCAGCGTGGCGGCCCCGGTCTCGACCACCGGCGTTTCGGTGAAGCGCCGCAGCTGCGGCGTGAACTCGATTCGCGGCATCGCGCCGGTGGCCCCGCCAGCGCCCTACTTCAGGTCGCCGGCCAGGCTCGCCAGCGTCTCCGGCGCGATGACGACGTGCGCCGGGTAGTTGGTGTGGTCGCAGCCCAGCTTCACGGCAGCACCGGCACGCACCGCTTCGCGCGCGGCGGGCGGAAACTCGAAGCGCAGGAAGTGCACCGACGATGTCTTCTCGGCGTTTTCGCGCTCCAGATCTTCGTCGGCGATCGCGTACACACGCGCGTGGCCCTCGACCTCGACGAACATGCGGTCCTCGATGCCGATCAGCCGCGCCAGCTCGCGCTTGCGCTCGTGGGCATCGGGGTATTCGATCAGCATCGTCGCCTTCCAATTGCTGCCGTCGGGAACGAGCGGCGCGTACGCGTCGATCTCGCTCTGGATGCCGTCCTCGTCGAAGATCTTCTCGATGTGAAGCATCTCCTGGATCTGCCGGCGGATCGTCTGCTCGTCTTCGAATTGCACGCTCACGTGCTCGCCCAGGTGCACGGTACGCAGCTTGCGGTGCGCGATGACCTGCGGGCGCACGGTCTTGCGCACCTTCGAATAGGCTTCCAGCGTCATCAGGCTGTTGCGGGTGATGGTGGCCATGTGGATCTTCTCCATGGGTTCAGAGCCCGTAGGCGATGCGCACGAGGCTCAGGGGATGTTGCAGCTGGGCGTCCGGCAGCGAGTTCACTTGCAGGCCCTGCTTGATGTGGTGGCCGGCCAGCTGGCAATCGGAACTGATGTAGTCGGGCTCGTCGCGAGCCATCATCTTGAACACCGGCTTGCCGATCTTCATCGCGATCGGGTGCGTGGGCGTCTTCACCCCGTAGGTGCCCGCATGGCCCGAGCAGCGCTCGACGGTGTTGAGCTGCACGCTGACCTTCTGGCCGATGAGCTTGAACATCTCCTCGGTCTTGCGGCCGATGTTCTGCACCCGGCCGTGGCAAGGGATGTGGTAGCTCACCTTGCCGAGGTCCTGCTTGAAGTCGGTCTTCAGCAAACCGTCGCGGTTGCGCGCGATGAAGTATTCGAAGGGGTCGTACATCGCCTCCTTCACCGCCTGCGTGTCGGCACAGTCGGGAAACATCAGCGGCAGCTCCTGCTTGAACATCAGCGTGCAGCTTGGGATCGCGGAGAGGATGGCGTAGCCGTCCTTCGCATACTTCGCGAGCATCGGCACGTTGGCCTCCTTGTGCTTGGCCACCGCGTCGAGGTCGCCGAGCTCGAGCTTGGGCATGCCGCAGCACTTCTCCTTCTCGACCAGCGTGTACGGGATCTCGTTGTGCTCGAGCAGCTTGATCAGGTCGTGCCCGATGCCCGGCTCGTTGTAGTTCACGTAGCAGGTGGAGAAGATCGCGACCTTGCCGGGGGTACGTTCGCCGTCCTTCACGAGCGTGGCCGAGCCGGTCTTCTTGGCGCTCCAGCGAAAGCGGCTGGCCGACAGTTCAGGCAGCCAGGCGTCGGGATGCACGTGCAGCGCGCGGTCGAGCGCACGGCGCATCGGCTTCGTCTTGTTGAGCGCGTTCGCCACCTGCACGACCACCGGGATGCCGGCGAACTGCCCGTGCTTGTCGGTCGACGCGAGGAACTTCTCGCCGCCGCTCACCCCGCCTTGCTTGAACTTGATCGCCTTGGCGCGCAGCATCGTGTGCGGGAAGTCCAGGTTCCACGGGTGCGGCGGCACGTAGGGGCACTTGGTCATGTAGCACAGGTCGCACAGGTAACACTGGTCGACGACCTTCCAGTAGTCCTGCTTGGCCACGCCGTGCACCTCGCCGTCGGCGGTCGCGTCGACCAGGTCGAATAGCGTCGGGAACGAATGGCACAGACTCACGCAGCGGCGGCAGCCGTGGCAGATGTCGAACACCCGTTCGAGCTCCTTCTCGCAGGCGGCCTGATCGTAGTAGTCGGCGCTCTTCCAATCGATGGGGTGGCGGGTGGGCGCCTGCAGGTTGCCTTCGCGATTCATCGCATGCCTTGTGTTCGGGGCGGGTTCATTCGGGTTGCGACAAGCGGCTTGCCCTGCCGCTCCATCAACGAACGAGGGGCCTTGAAGCCCCTCGTTCCACTCTGGCGGATTCCGGCAGGCCGGCGTCTCGTCAGTCGACCAGCGCGTCGAGCGCCTTCTGATAGCGGTTGGCGTGCGAGCGCTCGGCCTTGGCGAGCGTTTCGAACCAGTCGGCGATCTCGTCGAAGCCCTCTTCGCGCGCCTGCTTGGCCATGCCCGGGTACATGTCGGTGTACTCGTGCGTCTCGCCGGCCACGGCGGCCTTCAGGTTGTCGCGCGTCGGGCCGATCGGCAGACCGGTGGCGGGGTCGCCGACCGTCTCGAGGAACTCGAGGTGGCCGTGGGCGTGACCGGTCTCGCCTTCAGCGGTGGAGCGGAACAGCGCCGCCACGTCGTTCTGGCCTTCGATGTCGGCCTTGTTTGCGAAATACAGGTACCGGCGGTTGGCCTGGGATTCACCCGCAAAGGCGTCCTTCAGGTTTTGCTCGGTCTTCGATCCTTTCAAGCCCATGTCGATCTCCTATCGTTCGTGAAGCAAGCGGACGGCCACCGCGGCGCGGCGGCACGATGGGAACCCTACTGCAG
>CAJPFZ010000540.1 GCA_905339355.1 Burkholderiaceae bacterium | reverse complement strand
GCCGGTGTCCAGCTTCGCCAGGATCTCCTCGAGCGTCATGCGGCCCTGGCCGAAGGGTTCGCCGTTCACGAACACCGCCGGCACGGCCATGATGCCGCGTGCTTCGACTTCCTCCTGGAACAGCGCGCCGTCGACCATCGTCGCCTCGACGCCGGGATTCAGCACGGCCATCAGGTTCAGCGCCTGCACCACGTCCGGGCAGTTGTGGCAGGAGAGCGAGATGAAGGTCTCGAGGCGGAAGCGGCCCCGGATGCCCCTGATCTGCTCGACCAGCGTGGCATCGATCTTCGGCGGATGGCCGCCGCTCTGCAGCAGGGCGAGGATCAGCGAAGTGAATTCGTGGCCCATCGGCAGGCCGGCGAAATGGATACGCGGCGCCTCGCCCGGGCGGCCGACCGAGAACGACGGGCGGCGCTCGGCTTGCCCATCTTCGCGCACGCTCACCTTCGGCGACAACGCGGCGATGTCGGCGAGCAGTTCGCGCATCCGGCGCGAGGCATCGCTGCCGTCGGGCGTGGCGACGAGCTCGATCGGCTGCTGCAGCTTCTCGAGGTAGGCGGCGAGCTGGGTCTTGATGTTCGTATCGAGCATTTGGGTCTCCCTTGATCGGTTTGCACTGGGAAGGCAGCCGCGGCGTCTTGGGCCGCAGCGCCTTGCCGCTGCAATCCCGCCCCGGGGTGGCCGGGACGGGAAGGTTGGGGTCGGGGCGGCTGTCAGATCTTTCCGACGAGGTCCAGCGAGGGCGCCAGCGTCTTCTCGCCTTCCTTCCACTTGGCCGGGCAGACTTCGCCCGGATGGGCGGCGACGTACTGCGCGGCCTTGATCTTGCGCAGCAGCTCGGATGCGTCGCGGCCGATGCCGCCGGCGTTGATCTCGATGATCTGGATCTTGCCCTCCGGGTCCATCACGAAGGTGCCGCGCTCGGCCAGGCCGGCTTCCTCGATCATCACGCCGAAGTTGCGGGTAAGGGCGCCGGTCGGGTCGCCGATCATCGGGTACTGGATCTTGCCGATGGTCTCGGAGGTGTCGTGCCAGGCCTTGTGGGTGAAGTGGGTGTCGGTGGACACGGCGTAGATCTCCACGCCCAGCTTCTGGAATTCGGGGTAGAGGTCGGCCATGTCGCCCAGCTCGGTCGGGCAGACGAAAGTGAAGTCGGCCGGGTAGAAGAACATCACCGTCCACTCGCCCTTCAGCGAGGCTTCCGTGACGTCGATGAACCTGCCGTCGTAGTAGGCGGTGGCCTTGAAGGGCTTGACTTCGGTGTTGATGAGGCTGGTGTTCATGCGTTTCTCCTGTCTGGGTTGATGAATTTGGGTTGAATCCGCTTGCGACAGGGGCATGATGCCGGCGCGGGAACGATTAATCCAATTTCATTTATCTAAAGAAGCAATAGGAAATAACTATTTAGAACCTCCCGGTTTGACTTCGTCCTCGCTACGGCGGTCGTGCCGGGCATCCCCGGCCTGCAGCTTGCGGGCCGGGGAAGCGCGGGCTGATAATCGGCGCACGGATGCGGCATCCTGTGTCCGCCGCTGGCCCCGAATCCCGACAACAAGGAGGCAGCCATGACCCCCCAACCCCGACTCACCGTTCGCGACCTGCGCGTGCGCGCCGTCAACGTGCCGATGGCGATCCCGCTGCAGACCAGCAGCGGCACCATCGGCATCGCGCCGCTGGCCCTGATCGACCTGTACACGGAGGAGGGCGTCACCGGCGCCGCCTACCTCTTCTGCTACACGCCGCTGGTGCTCAAGCCCGTCGTGCAGCTCCTCGCCAACCTGGCGCCGCTCATCAGGGGCGACGCCGTCGCGCCGCTCGCGCTCGAGCGCAAGCTGCAGGGCCGCTTCCGCCTGCTCGGCGCGAAGGGCGTCGCCGGCATGGCGCTGGCCGGCATCGACATGGCGGCGTGGGATGCCCTCGCCCGGGCGCAGGGCCTGCCGCTGGCGCGCGCGCTGGGCGGCGAGCCGCGCCGCATCCCCGCCTACAACAGCTGCGGCCTCGGCATGATCGGCGCCGAGCGCGCCGCCGCCGAGGCGCGGCAGCTGGCTGCGCCGGGCTTCACCGCGATCAAGGTGCGCCTCGGCTACCCCGACCTGAAGACCGACGTCGACGTCGTGCGCGCGGTGAAGCGCGCCGTCGGCGACGAGGTCCTGCTGATGTCGGACTACAACCAGGTCCTGCCCGTGCCCGAGGCCATCGCGCGCGTGCAGGCGCTCGACGGCGAGGGCCTGCACTGGATCGAGGAGCCGGCGCTCGCCGACGACTACGCCGGCTACGCCCGCATCCGCGAAAAGGCGCGCACGCCGATCCAGATGGGCGAGAACTGGTGGGGCACGCACGAAATGGCGAAGTGCCTGGCCGCCGGCGCCACCGACCTCGGCATGCCGGACGCCATGAAGATCGGCGGCGTCAGCGGCTGGCTGCGCGCGGCGGCCCTCGCCGAGGCCGCCGGCCTGCCGGTCTCCAGCCACCTCTTCCCGGAAGTCAGCGCCCACCTGCTGGCGGTGTCGCCGACCT
>CAJPFZ010000539.1 GCA_905339355.1 Burkholderiaceae bacterium | reverse complement strand
TTGGTCAGGTAGTCGTCGGCGCCGAGCTCGAGGCCCAGCACGCGGTCGAGTTCGGTCGACTTCGCGGTGAGCATCAGGATCGGCGTGCTGCGCCCGCGCGCGCGCAGCGCCTTGCACACCTCGAGCCCGTCCAGCCCCGGCATCATCAGGTCGAGGATCAGCAGGTCGCTCGCCTGCTCGTTCTGGCTCGCGAGGGCGGCTGGGCCGTCAGCCACGGCGTCCACCTCGTAGCCGGCGTGGCGCAGGTTCATCACGATCAGGTCGCGGATGTCGGCCTGGTCTTCGGCGACGAGGATGGTCGAGGGCATGCCCGATTGTCGCGAATGGGCGGCGATTCTTACTCAAATGTGATCTTGCTGTGAGGTTCGGCGACAAGCGCGCGATGGGCGGTGTCCACAGTTCATGGCACACGCCAGACGAACTCCGGAGCCCCCGATGACCCCCCATGCTGCCGCCTGCACCGCCTCCCCCAGCGCCTTCCATCCGGCCTTGCTCGGACAACAAGCGGATCGCGCGGTGTCGTGGCAAGAGATGGTCTCGCACCGCAGCGCCCTGGTGCGCTTTGCCCAGCGCCGGCTGCACGACCCGATGCTGGCCGAGGACGTGGTGCACGACGTCTTCGAAGCCGTGATCGCGGGCCGCGCGAGCTTCGCCGGACGCTCGGCCCTGCGTTCGTGGCTCACGGCGATCCTGAAGCACAAGATCGTCGACCTGGTGCGCCAGCGCGCCGGCGTGGACAGCCTGGACGAGGGCGGCGAGGAAGGCGCCGCCGGCACACTCGAATGCCCGCAGCCGCGGCCCGACGAGCTGGCCGAGCAGCGCCAGTGCCTGGCCCAGACGCTCGCGCGCATCGAGGCGCTGCCCAGCGGCCTGCGCGACGTGATGCGCCTGCGTGTGTTGCAGGAGCGGGCGACCGAAGACGTGTGCGCTGCGCTCGCGATCAGCGAAGAAAACCTGTTCGTGCGGCTGCACCGCGCGCGCAAGCAGCTGTTGTCGTGAGGCGTTGGGATATGCCGAGTTGCGCGGGGTGGCGGAACGCCTGGCCCCAGCGTCAGCTCGGCAGCATCTTCTCAAGCCCCGCGGCGTCGCGCGCCTTGACGGCCGCGCGCAGCCGGATCTGCTCGGCCTCGCGTGCCGCCGGCACGGCGCCGTCGGGCCCCGCCTTCTCGCGCTGGTCTTCGATCAGCCGCGCGGCCCGTTCGGCGTCGCTGAAGCCCTGGGCCGCTTGCGGCAGCAACTGGCCCTTGCCCCAATTGCCCGCCAGCTCCGCGAAGCGCTGCCAGTTCGACGCCGTGACGCGGTAGGCGAGCTCGCCGAACGGCGAGTGGCGTGCCACCATGCCGGGCAGCGCCGACGCGATGTTGGCCGGTGCCACCCCCGTGAGCGCCGCCGTCAGCAGCTGTTCGGCGCGCGCGGCGTCGCGGCCCGAGGCGAGCGCGACCGCGAACGTCCAGCGGTCTTCTTCGCTGGCGGCGCTCTTCAGCCGCGCAAGCAGGCGTTCGAAGCGAGCGCGGTCGGCATGCATGCCGGCCGCCCGCACGACCGCGCTGCGTATCGACGCCGGCAGCCGGGAGCGGCCGTCGTCGTCGTCGAACAGGCGCAGCGCCTGCTGTGCCGTCTGCGAGTGGTCGAACTTCGCGAGCTGCACGATCAGGGTCGCGCGCAGCTTGCTGGTCAGCGTGTCCTCGTTCGGGCGCGGCGCCCAGCCCAGGCTCGCGAGCTGCGGCGCAAGCAGCGAGCGCGCCAGCGCGTGCAGCTGCTGCTGCGCCGGCGTGCCCATCATCGCGATGTCGAGGAAATCGAGCTGCGCGCTGGCGAGCGACCACAACACGCCGCGCGAGGAGTCGGCGACACGCGGCAGCGCCTCCAGCAGCGCGGTGTAGGCCGGCATGCCGAGCTGCCCCGCCTGCATGCGCGCGAAGCTGTCGCTCAGCAGCGTGACGCGGTCCGGCGGGGCGAGCGAGGCGAAGCGGCGCGTGAGCGCGCGCAGCGCCTCGTCGCTGTAGGCGACGCGGTAGAAGCCGGCCCCGCCGGCGTTGACGATCAGCGGCTCGTCGCTGCACGCACCGAGCGTGAAACTCTGTTCGGCGCGGTCGAGCAGCACGTTGATGTGCGAGCGGCCCTGCGCCAGCCGCAGCGGAATCTTCCACAACGCTGGCGCCGCCGGCTCGACGCCGCCGAACGCGCCGGGCATCGTGAAGCGGCGCTGGCTCAACGTGACACGCAGGCGATCGCCGTCGCATCCGCTCGCCACCTGCACGAGGGGGAAGCCGGGCTGGTCGGTCCAGCTCGCCGCCACCGCCGCCACATCGAGGCCGGAGGACCGCCCGACGTGATGCCACAGGTCGCCGGCCGTCGCGTTCGACAGGCGCCGGTCCTTCATATAGGCGACGAGGCCGTCGCGAAACACGCGCGGCCCCATCCACTGCTCGAGCATCGACAGCACGGCGCCGCCCTTGGCATAGGTGATCGAATCGAAGACGTCGGACACCGCGGTTTCGCGCACGGGCCCCGAGCGGATCGCGCGTGTGGCGGCGCCGGCGTCGAGCGCCATCGCGCGGTCGACCGGCAGCCGGTTCTGCAGCAGGATCTGCCAGCCTGGGTTGAATCGGTCGGTGGCCTTGGTCTGCATCCAGGTCGCGAAGGCCTCGTTGAGCCAGATCTCCTCCCACGACGCGGCGGTGACGAGGTTGCCGAACCACTGGTGCGCGATTTCGTGCGCCACCGTTTCATAGACCTCGCGCATGGTGTCGCCGCTGCTGCGCTGCCGGTCGACCAGCAGCGCATCTTCCGAATACGAGATCAGACCCCAGTCTTCCATCGCGCCCCAGCGGGTGCTGGGCACGGCCAGCTGGTCGAGCTTGGGCAACGCGTAGGGCACGCCGAAGTAGCCTGTGAAGTACGGCAACAGCTCGCGCGTGGCGTTGAGCGCATAGCGGCCGTGTTCGCGTTTGCCTTCGGCCGTGAGCACGCGCAACGGCACGCCGGCGGCGCGGCCCGCCAGCACGTCGAAGCGGCCCACCGTCACGCTCACCAGGTAGCTGGGCATCGGCGGCGTCGGCGCGAAGCGGTGGGTGGCCTTGGCGCCGTCGAGCACGCGGCTGCGCCGCGGCATGTTCGACATCACCTCGAACTCGCGCGGCGCGCGCACGCTGATCTCATAGACGGCGCGGAAGGCCGGTTCGTCGAAGGCCGGAAAGAGCGTGCGCGCGAAGATGGCCTCCAGCTGCGTCGCCAGCATGCGCCGCGGCTGGCCCGCCACCTGGTAGGGTGCGACGAAGAGGCCGTCTCCGTAGACGTGGACCCGGCCGCCGTAGCGGATCACGAGCCGGTGCTCGCCGGCCGCGATCGGCGCGCCATCGGTGGGCGTGAGCCGCCAGCTCTGCGTCGCCGCTTGCGGCTCGATCCGCAGCTCGCGCGCTCCCTGCGCCGAGACAAGCTGCGCGCCGGTGGCCGTCAGCTCATGGGCATGCAATTCGATCGCCCGTTCCGGCCGGCGCAGGCGCAGCGTGATGCGCACCTCGCCGCTGAAGTCGGCGCGCGCCGGATCGAGGTCGAGGCTCAGCGCGACATGCGAGGGCAGCACCTGCTTGGACAGGTGCCCCGGCGTGCGGTCGAAGTCGAAGCGTGGCTGGGCCCACGCACGCGGCGCTGACGCCAGCATGAGGGTCAACGAAGCGAGCACAGGCATCAGCCACACGGTGCGTGGAATGGTCATCTTGTCGTTCTCCCTGGCCTGTAGCCGAGGGTGCCACTTTACGTCGGGATCGCGGGGCTTGCCGGCGCCGCCGAAAGACGAGAACATCATCCCGTCCCGCAGTCACCGGCTTCGCAGCAGCATGAACAGCATCATCCGCCTGAGCATCCTCTTCTCCTGCCTCGGCGGCGCGGCCGCGGCCGGCGCCGCGCTGCCCGACACCGCTCCCAAGGCGGGCGAGCGCTGCGAGGCGGCGGTGGCCGAGACGATCCGCCGCATGCGCGGGCGCGATGCGCAGGAGGTCGAGTTCGTCGGCGCCAAGCGCGCGCTGACGCCGGCGCTCGACGATGAAGATGAAACCGCCGTGAAAGGCGAGGGCCGCTACCGCGCCGCGGCCGGCGGTGCGGTGTCGTTCAGCTACAGCTGCGCCTTCAACGCACGCACCGGTGCCACCTCGGGCGTGGTCTTCCGCGACACCGGCCGCATCGGCGCGGCCGCCGACACCGTCGCCTGGCAGCCCGACCTCAGCCAGTTCACCCCCGACGCCTGCGAAGCCGCCACCGCCGCCGCCCTGAAGAGCAAGTACCCCCGCATCGGCACCATCAACTTCGATGCCGGCACGCGCCAGCTGCGTCCGACGGCCAGCGACAACACCAGCCTCGAGGGCCGCGGCGCGCTGGTGCGCGCGCCCGGCATGAACGCGGCGCCGTTCAGCTACCGCTGCGAGTTCGAGCCCCGCGGGGGCAAGGTGGTGAGCGTGCAGACGCGGGAGTAGTGGGCAGCCGGCGGCAGCGCCGTCAATGATGCCGCTGCTTCGACGTCAGCCAGTCCAGCTTGGCGGCGTAGATGTCCTTGTCGCCGCGTGTCGTGCTGTTATCCAAAGCCAACTTGAGATGTTTTGTGGCTTGGTCCATTTCGCCGAGGCGGAAGCTCGCCACTCCCAGCCAGAAGTGGAACTCGTGGTAGTAGCCAGCCCGCGCCACCTCACGCGCAAACAGATCCCGCGCGGTGCGGAAATCGTCGCGACGCATCGCGTCCATGCCCAGGTTGAAGTAATGAAATGGCGGCGTCGGCTCGAGCCTGGCCGCCCGCTGCGTCAGCGCCTCGGCCTCGGCGTTGCGGTGCTGAGCCTGAAGAACCTGCGCGAGATTCACCATGGCGCGGGTGTTGGCCGGTTCGCGCCCCAGCACGTGAGCCAGTGCTTTCTCGGCTTGCAACAGGTTCCCGCGTCGCAGGTAGATCACTCCCAACGTGTTGTAGGAACTCGCGAAGTCGGGATCTTGCAGCGTCGCCTCGCGCGCCCACCAATAGGCGTCGTTCAGCTGGCCGCGAACCAACGCCTCGGCCGAGCGGTTGTTCATGTACATCGCCAGGACGGTGCGTTCGCTGATCGATCGCGTGCGCAGGCCGATGATCTCCTGCTGCGGGAGGAAATCGATCGTCAGCGGGCTTGAGGAACCGTAGGCGCGTCCGTCCGAAAAACGCCCGCCCAACGTGATGTTGACGTGCCCACTGCGCAGATAGAGATTGCCGCTGCGACTCCAGGTCTCCTCGAGAAAGGCGCTCTGGTAGTGCACCTGAAGGTCCAGCTCCTTGGCGAACGCCGCCGTCAAGATGACCAGCGACAAGCAGTTGCCCGCACGAGCCGCAAAAGCTTGCGACGCATTGCGCGTGGTCACCGAGTCATACTCGATCTTCAACTGCCCCCGCTGATACAGCGCCTCGGCCAAACCGCGGTGCTTGCCGTTGCTGCGCAACTGGCCTGCAATCTCCGTGCGAAGGTAGGCCTTCATTTCGTCGCTGAGCGCAAAGACCTCTGCCGCGTCGATGCGTTCGGACGGCGGCGCAAACAGCGTGTCGTCGAACAGATGATCAGGCGCTCGTGCTGGCGGTTGACTGGCGCATGCCGCCAACAGCACACAAAACAGAACACATACCCAATGACGCATGGCAACCACCTCGTGACACCATGAAATCACGAAGCGGCGCTGTTGGGGGTCCGTATTTGTCCGCGGTCCCGTGGCGCCGTGCGCGGACTGCCGGGCGGCGACCCCGGGGATACCATGCCGAAGCCCTGCTGAGCCCGCACCCCTCATGACCCCCATCCCCGCCTCGCTCGGCGACCACGTCGCCGCCTGCATGCGCGACGTCGCCGATCGCGTCGTGATGCCCCGCTACCGGGCGCTCGCTGCCGGCGACGTATCCGAGAAGAGCCCCGGCGAAGTCGTCACGGTCGTCGACGTGGAATCGGAGCGGCTGCTCTCGCAAGCGCTGCGGCTCGCCCTGCCGGGCTCGCGCGTCGTCGGCG
>CAJPFZ010000538.1 GCA_905339355.1 Burkholderiaceae bacterium | reverse complement strand
GTGGCGCGCGAGGTCGGAACCGAAGGCAAGCTCGGCGGCCAAGCCGACGTGCAGGGCGTGGCCGGCACCTGGAAGGACTTGACCGATTCGGTGAACTCGATGGCGTCGAACCTGACGGTTCAGCTGCGCGACGTGTCCAAGGTCTCGGCGGCCATCGCCGGCGGCGACCTGACGCAGAAGATCACCGTGGACGTGCGCGGCGAGATCCTGCAGATCAAGGACGTGATCAACACGATGGTGGACCAGTTGTCCTCCTTCGCGGCGGAAGTGACCCGCGTCGCGCGCGAAGTGGGCACCGAGGGGCGGCTGGGCGGCCAGGCGCAGGTGCGCGGCGTATCCGGCACCTGGAAGGATCTGACCGACAACGTGAACTTCATGGCCGGCAACCTGACCTCGCAGGTCCGCGGCATCGCCAAGGTGGTGACCGCGGTGGCCGACGGCGACCTGAAGCAGAAGCTGACGGTGGAGGCCAAGGGCGAGATCGCCGCGCTGGCCGACACGATCAACAGCATGACCGACACGCTCGCGATCTTTGCCGACCAGGTGACGACCGTGGCGCGCGAGGTGGGCGTGGAAGGCAAGCTGGGCGGCCAGGCCAAGGTGCCGGGCGCGGCGGGCACCTGGAAGGGCCTGACCGAGAACGTCAACAACCTCGCGGCCAACCTGACGACGCAGGTGCGCGCGATCGCCGAGGTGGCCACCGCGGTGACGCAAGGCGACCTGACGCGTTCGATCACGGTGCAGGCGCAGGGCGAGGTGGCCTCGCTGAAGGACACCATCAACGAGATGATCCGCAACCTGAAGGACACGACGCAGAAGAACACCGAGCAGGACTGGCTGAAGACCAACCTCGCGAAGTTCTCGCGCATGCTGCAGGGCCAGAAGGATCTCGTCACCGTGGGCCAGCTGATCCTGTCGGAGCTGGCGCCGGTGGTCGGAGCGCAGCAAGCCGAGTTCTACGTGCTCACGACCAGCGAGAGCAACCCGAGGCTCAAGTTGTTCGCGAGCTACGCCTCCGGCGGCCAGCATTCCCACGGCAAGGAGGTTGCGCTGGGACAAGGGCTGGTCGGCCAGTGCGCGATCGAGAAGCAGAAGATCCTGCTGACCAACGTGCCCAGCAACGCGTTTCGCATCGCCACCGGACTGAGCGAGTACACGGCGATGGACGTGCTGGTTCTGCCGGTGGTCTTCGAAGGCGAGGTGCGCGGCGTGCTGGAGCTCGCTTCGCTGGAGCGCTTCAACCCGGCGCATCAGGCCTTCCTCGACCAGCTGACCGAATCGATCGGCATCGTGATCAACACGATCGCGGCCAACATGCGCACCGAAGACCTGCTGATGCAGTCGCAGTCGCTCGCGCAGGAACTGCAGAGCCGGCAGCAGGAGCTTCAGCAGACCAACGAGGAGCTGCAGGAGAAGGCACGGCTGCTGGCCCACCAGAACCAGGAAGTCGAGCGCAAGAACCAGGAAGTGGAGCAGGCGCGCCAGGCGCTGGAAGAGAAGGCCGAGCAATTGGCCCTCACCTCCAAGTACAAGTCCGAGTTCCTCGCCAACATGTCGCACGAGCTGCGCACGCCGCTGAACAGCCTGCTGATCCTGTCGGACCAGCTGTCCAAGAACTCGGAAGGCAACCTCTCGCCCAAGCAGGTGGAGTTCGCCAAGACCATCCACCTGTCGGGCAACGACCTGCTGATGCTGATCAACGACATCCTCGACCTGTCGAAGATCGAATCGGGCACGGTGGCGGTCGACGTCTCCGAGCTGCGCCTCGACGACCTGCAGCGTTCGGTGGACCGCAGCTTCCGCCACGTGGCCGAGAACAAGCACGTCGACTTCGTCATCAATGCGGTTCAGCCGCTGCCCAAGACGGTGGTCACCGATGTCAAGCGCCTGCAGCAGATCATCAAGAACCTGCTGTCCAACGCGTTCAAGTTCACCCACCAGGGCCAGGTCACGCTGAGCGTCGCCACCGCCGAGAGCGGCTGGTCGAAGGACAACGAGGAACTCAACCGCGCCGGCCAGGTGCTCGCGTTCTCGGTGTCGGATACCGGCATAGGCATCTCCGGCGACAAGCAGCAGATCATCTTCGAAGCCTTCCAGCAGGCCGACGGATCGACCTCGCGCAAGTACGGCGGCACGGGCCTCGGCCTCGCCATCAGCCGCGAGCTGTCGCGGCTGCTGGGAGGCGAGATCCGTCTCGTCAGCGCGCCGTCGCAGGGCAGCACTTTCACGCTGTACCTGCCGCAGAGCTACAACCCGGCACGCAGCACGCGCCACGGCCGCTCGGGCCACGAGATCGAGGCCAAGGCGCAGGCGGAACGCCAGCGCGAAGCAGAGCGCAGCATGGAGGCGGCAAAGGCCCCCGCATGGCAGCCCAGCGACCTCGCGCCCCTGGACCCGTTGGCGCACGAGCCCGAGCCCACTCTGCTGACACGCAACGTCGCCGAGGACGACCGCAACGAGATCCTGAGCGGCGACAAGGTGCTGCTGATCGTCGAGAACGACCTGGGCTTCGCCAAGGTGTTGCTCGAGGCGGCGCGCAAGAACGGCTTCAAGGGCCTGGTCAGCACCACCGGCGGTGGCGCCCTCGCGATGACGCGCGAGTATCAGCCCTCGGTGATCACGCTGGACATCTTCCTGCCCGACATGGAAGGCTGGCGCATCCTGGAGCGGCTCAAGGGCGATCTCGCCACGCGCCACATTCCGATCTGCGTGGTGTCCACCGACGACTCGCGTCAACGCGCACTGAACTCCGGCGCGATCGGCTTCTTGACCAAGCCGCTGCAATCCGCTGACGTGGTCGACGAGGCGCTCGCGCACCTGTACCAGTTCGCCGACCGCAGCGCCAAGCGGCTGCTGGTGCTGATGTCCAAATCGCAGCTGCGCGACGACTATCTGGCCTGCATGGAAGGCGACACGCAGATCGAACTTGCCGCGTCGGCCCAGGACGCGCGCACCCTGCTCGAAGAGGGGGGCATCGACTGCCTCGTCACGGATGGCAAGGTGCCGGGCTTCGGTCCGGAGGATGTTATCGAGACGCAGGAAGGCCGGCCGCTGTTCCGCCAGCTGCCGATCGTGCTGTACTGCGAGGAACACGCTGCAGTCGGCGCCGAATGGAAGCGCGGACACAGCGCGTTTGCACTGCGCGAGGCCCACACGCTGGAGCGCCTGCTCGACGCCACCGCCTTCTTCCTGCACCGCGGCACCGCCTCGATGACCGAGCAGGAGCGGCAGTCCGTACAGCAGCTCTACGAGTCGCAGCGCGTGCTCGAGGGCAAGAAGGCGCTGATCGTCGACGACGACATGCGCAACATCTTCGCGCTCGCCACCGTTCTCGATGACCAGGGCATGGTGATCGTCTCGGCCGACAACGGCCGCGACGCCATCCGGCTGGTGCAGGAGGATCCGAGCATCGACATCGTGCTGATGGACATCATGATGCCGGAGATGGACGGCATCGCGACGATGAAGGGAATCCGCAAGCTGCCGCGCGGCAAGAACCTGCCCATCGTGGCGGTGACGGCCAAGGCGATGAAGGGCGACCGCGAGAAATGCATCGAGGCGGGCGCCTGGGACTACCTGTCCAAGCCGGTGGACACGGCTCACATGCTGGTCGTGCTGCGGAGCTGGCTGTGCAAGTGACGAATCAGCCCCGTGACGGGGCACCGCGCGGGGCGGGCGACGGAGACGTCGACCGCTGGGACGAGAAGTCGAACATCCTGATCGTCGACGACTTGCCGGAGAAGCTGCTCGTCTTCGGCACCGTGCTCGAGGATCTGGGACAGAACCTCGTCTTCGTCAACTCGGGCAGCGAGGCGCTGCGCGAGGTGCTGAACCGCGAGTTCGCGGTGATCCTGCTCGACGTCAACATGCCGGACATCGACGGCTTCGAGACGGCTGCGCTGATCCGCCGCTACAAGCGCTCTGCCCACACGCCGATCATCTTCATCACCGCCTACGCCGACGAGATCCAGACCGCCAAGGGCTATTCGCTGGGTGCGGTCGACTACATCCTGTCGCCGGTGGTGCCCGACGTGCTGCGCAGCAAGGTCAAGGTATTCGTCGAGCTGCACCAGATGCAGCGCCGGGTGCGCCGCCAGGCCGACGAACGCATCGCGCTGGTGGCGGCCGAATCGGCGCGCCGCGTGGCCGAGGAGAACGACCGCCGCTCGAACTTCCTGTCGCAGGCGAGCCGCGTGCTGAGCGGCTCGCTCGACGTGGCCGTCGGCGCGCGCTTGCTGCTCGAACTCGTGGTGCCGGAAGTGGCGCCGCTGGCCGTGCTGCAGCTGGTCGAGGACGACAAGCCCTTGAGCCAGGTGATCGTGGCCGCTTCGCGTGGCGGTGGGCCGCTGACGATGGTCAACACGCCGGCTGGCGGGTTGCCGCCGGCCATGCAGGATGCCTTGCAGGAGGCCATGCTTCTCAAGCAGCGCGTGACCCTGCAGCCCACGCTGTTGCGCCGCATGGGCAGCGAGGCCTTCGGCCTGCAGGGGCCGCTCGCGCTGCGCTCCGCGGTGGCAGTGCCGCTGATGATCGGCGATCGGGTGCTCGGCATGCTGGTCGTCGGCGCCGAGCAGGCCGTGCCGGGGCACGCCACGCACGACTGGGCGGCGCTGGAGGAACTCGCCAGCCGCGCGGCCATCGCCTTCGAGAATGCCCATCTGTACCGCAGCCTGCAGTCGGAGATCGTCGAGCGGCGCGCCGCCGAAGCGGAACTGCAGGCGGCCAACCAGCGCAAGGACGAGTTCCTCGCGATGCTGTCGCACGAACTGCGCAACCCGCTGGCGCCGATCCGCAATGCGCTCGAAGTGATCCGCCGCGTGGCGCCGCCCGATCCCAAGCTCAACTGGGCCGGCGACGTGATGGACAGGCAGGTGAGGCACCTGACGCGCCTGGTCGAGGAACTGCTCGACGTGGCACGAATCAGCCAGGGCAAGATCCAGCTCAACAAGGAGCCGGTGGACCTGGCGGCGGTAATCGCGCAAAGCGTGGAAACAGCCCAGCCCTTCATCGACGCGCGCGGCCACCAGCTGAGCGTCAAGCTGCCGGACATGCCGGTCTGGATGCAAGGAGACTTCGCGCGCCTGTCGCAGGTGGTGTCGAACCTGCTGCACAACGCCGCCAAGTACAGCGACGACGGCGGCCGCATCCAGCTCGAGCTCGACGTCGGCGACGGCGAGGCGACCATCGTCGTGCGCGACAACGGGATCGGCATCGAGGATGCGCTGCTGCCGCGGATCTTCGATCTGTTCCAGCAGGGCACGCGCTCGCTCGACCGCATCCAGGGCGGGCTCGGCGTCGGGCTCACGCTGGCGCGCCGGCTGGTGGAACTGCACGGCGGGCGCGTCGAGGCGAGCAGCGCGGGTCCGCGCCAGGGCGCCGAGTTCCGCGTCATCATTCCTTGCGTCAGCGTGGTGCGCGGGAGCGACGTCGAAACGGTCCGCACCCCGGCCAGCGCCAAACGCGGCCGGCGCATCCTGATCGTCGACGACAACCAGGACGCAGCCGAGAGCATCGCGCAGTACCTGCAGCTCGAAGGCCACGAGGTGAAGACGGTGGGTGACGGGCTGCAGGCGCTGGCTTGCGTGCCGGTGTTCGCGCCGCAGATCGTGGTGCTCGACATCGGCTTGCCGGTGCTAAGCGGCTACGAAGTCGCCAAGCGCCTGCGCAAGATGGCGCCCACGCAAAACGCCTTGCTGGTGGCGCTGACCGGCTATGGCCAGAAGGAGGACAAGCTGCGCGCGCTGGAGGCCGGCTTCGATTACCACTTCGTCAAGCCGACCGATCCGCGCGTTCTGGTGGATCTGATCGCCGATTGGCCGAAGGCCGAGCAGCCCGAGCAGGCCGGTCAGCAGCCGCTGGGTTCAGCCGCGCGCTGACCCCGCCGGCCAGGTCGCGAGCACCACCCCGGCCAGCGCCAGCGCGTACGCGGTGGCCTGCACCGCGCTGAAGCGCTCGCCCAGCAGCGCCACGCCGACAGCGGCGGCGCTGACGGGCAGCAGCACGGTGAAGACGCCGGCCGATGCCGCCGGCACGTGCTTCAGCCCGGTCATCCACAGCCACACTGTCACCATGCTCGCGGCGAGCGAATAGAACACCAGCAGACCCCACGAGGCGCCAGGCACCGCGCCGAAGTCGAACTGAAGCGCCTGCCACAGCCCCAGGGGGGTGACGAGCGCCAGCCCCCAGAGATTCACCAGGGCGCTGATGCGCTTGGCCGTCAGCTTGCCGGTGAGTCGCTTGCCGATCACCACATAGCTCGCCTCGCAAACGACGGCACCAAGCAGCAGCACTATGCCCAGCAGGGAACCGCCGCCGTCGCCCTCGTGGCGGACCACCGACACGAGGGCGATCCCGCCCACCGCGCAGGCGATGCCGGCCGCCACCCGCGGTGTGATGCGTTCGCGCAGGAACAGCCACGACAGAAAAGCCACGACCGCCGGGATGGCCGCCAGGATGACGCCGGCGGCCAGCGCCGTGCTCATCGCGACGCCGAAAAGCATGCAGATGGAGAACAGGAAGTTGCCGAGGAAGGACTCGAGGAACAGCAACCGGCGATCGTGTGCGTTCAGCGGAGGTTCAGCCGGTGACCGGCGCACCCAGCCGGCCATCGCCACGGCGGCGATGCCGAAACGCAGCCAGGCGAGCAGGAATACCGGGAAGACCAGCACCAGCAGCTT
>CAJPFZ010000537.1 GCA_905339355.1 Burkholderiaceae bacterium | reverse complement strand
AGCCTGGAGCGCAAGGAGGAGACCTTGCGATGGATCTTCACCGATCCGGAGCTGGAGGACCGTCCGTTCTCCTTCAAGAACTGCGTGCGCCTGGTCACCGGCAACGCTCCCTGCTTTGGCTCGGCCTATCGGGCCCTCCGGGAGGAGATGCGCCCAGTCCTCGCCGAATGGCTGCGTGAGTCGCTGGCGCGCAAGCGCGCCGACGGCCGGCAGCCCGAGCTCTTCGACATGTGAAGTGAGACGGGCCGCTCGAACCACCCGGTTCGAACGGCTCGCTCCATTACGCCCAGCGCGCGCGGACATCTGGCGAGTACCGCCACCGGGCGACCGGTACTCGCGAGCTGTTGCTCGGCGGGATGTCTCTTCCCAAGCGGAAGAACACGGTAGCTGGCAAGCCGACCACCGCGAGGTGGCAAGTCAGCGAGTTGAGCAACGGCCGAAAGGCCTCATTGGAGAAAACACGATGGACAGCATCGACCGACAGAGCATCGCAAGCAGCGTGGCCGTGATCCTGTACCTCCTGCTGGTTTACGCGCTCTTGGAGCAGCTCGATTGCGAATGCGAGCCGAGGGCTGAAGCGGCGGCCGAGCTGCTGCGGCCGGGACTTCGATGCGAGAGCCCAAGCCTCTCGGCAGACACGCGGGAGGCTGAACCGGACCGATTGACGGTCCGACACACCTCGCAGCCAACGCACGACGGCGTCCCACGCCGCGAGCGCTTCGAACCATGAGGAGACGGGCATGCAAGTCAGAACGCAGCGGAGATCTCTCGCGCCGCCACAGATCCCTGTGCGGCCGAACGACGAAATCACGGACCTGGTGAAGGAGAGCGAGGTGCGGACCGGCAAGCCGGGCCGGCGTTTCGTGATCCAGGGGGCCGAACGGCTCCTCTACTGGGTCGTCGCCCATCCAGGTGGGTTGGAGGTCGCGCGCATCGGGCACGGCGGGAAGCCGTCGCACCGCGTGTACCTGTGCGCCGCCTCATTCGAGCAGCACCCGCTGGCGCATGCACAGCGCGCGGGATGCCTTTACACGCAGCCGCTCTTCTGAGACGGCGACAAGCAAGGAGATTGACCATGAACGAAATGATTGAGCACAGCCTGACTGTGCAGCGCCGCGATGCGTCCGTCGTCATGTTCGACCGGACCAAGATCGAGGTCGCACTGACCTTGGCGTTTCTCCGGGATGCCAACGGAGAACCGCGCCATGTCGGCGCAGAGGAACTGATGCCGGCCGAGCGGGAGAAGGTGCAGCACTACACCGAGCAGGTGGTTCACGCCGTGAGCCGCAGGCCGGACGCACACCGGTTTCCGATCCACATCGAGGACATCCAGGACCAGGTGGAACTGACGCTGATGCGGTTCGGAGAGCACGCGATCGCACGCGACTACGTGATTTACCGTGAGCGTCGTCGTCTTCACCGGGATTTTCCGAGACGCGCTCGCAGCGCCGTCGAAGTCGCGAAGAGCACCAGCGTTGGCGAAAGCGGCC
>CAJPFZ010000536.1 GCA_905339355.1 Burkholderiaceae bacterium | reverse complement strand
TCCTTGCCTTCGGCCCGCATCTTCCCGGCGTCCTTCGCCCCCTGTTCGCCCTTGTAGGCGATGAAGTCGTCGAAGGCGATGGTTTGCGCGCGGATGAAGCCGCGCTCGAAGTCGGTGTGGATCACGCCTGCGGCCTGCGGTGCCGTGTCGCCCACGTGGATGGTCCAGGCGCGCACCTCCTTCACGCCGGCCGTGAAGTAGGTCTGCAGCCCGAGCAGCTTGAAGGCCGCGCGGATCAGGCGGTTCAGGCCCGGTTCGGTCTGGCCCATCTCCTCGAGGAACAGCATGCGGTCCTCGTCGCCCATGTCGGCGAGTTCGGCCTCGGTCTTGGCGCAGATCGCCACCACCGGCGCCTTCTGCAGGTCGGCGAAGGCACGCAGCTTGTCGAGGTAAGGGTTGTTCTCGAAGCCGCTCTCGTCGACGTTGCCAACGAACATCGCCGGCTTGGCGGTGATCAGGCACAGCGGCTTGAGCACCACCTGCTCCTCGCGGCTCCACGCCAGGCTGCGCACCGGCTTCGCCTCGTTGAGCGCGGCCTGGCATTTGTTGAGCACGTCGACCAGGCGCTGCGCTTCCTTGTCGCCGGCCTTGGCGGGCTTCACGTAGCGGGCGAGCGACTTCTCGACGGTGCCGAGGTCAGCCAGGCACAGCTCGGTCTGGATCACCTCGATGTCGGCGATCGGGTCGACCCGGCCGGCCACGTGCACGACGTTCTCGTCGTCGAAGCAGCGCACCACGTTGACGATGGCGTCGGTCTCGCGGATGTGCGCGAGGAACTGGTTGCCCAGGCCCTCGCCCTTTGACGCGCCGGCCACGAGCCCCGCAATGTCGACGAACTCGACGATCGCCGGCACCACCCGCTCGGGCTTGACGATCGCCGCCAGCGCGTCGAGCCGCGGGTCGGGCAGCTCGACGATGCCCACGTTGGGCTCGATCGTGCAGAAGGGGTAGTTCTCCGCGGCGATGCCGGCTTTCGTCAGCGCGTTGAAGAGGGTGGACTTGCCGACGTTGGGCAGGCCCACGATGCCGCATTTCAGGCTCATGGGGGTTTTCCGGGCATTCGGGAGGAGGGCGCGATTTTAGGTTCTGGGCGCCGAGGCGCAGGTCGCAGCAGCATCATCGCATTGCCGCCCACCGCCAGCGCCGCACCCACGGCAGTGAGCAGGTCCGGTCGGTAGCCCTCGAACATCAGCGAGACGACGAGCGCCAGCAGCGGCGTCATCACGCCGATGGCCCCCGATGGCCCGGGGCCGATGCGGTCCTGCAGCGTGAGGTAGCAGGCGAAGGTCAGCACCGAGCCCGCGAGCGACAGGTACAGCAGCGAAATCCACCACGACCAGGCAGCCGGCGGCATGAAGGAATGTCCCTGTGCCAGCGCGACCAGCGCCGCAGCCGCCGCGCCCCACAGCATGCCGAAGCCGAGCGCCGGCCAGAAGGGCAGGCCGCGGTGTCGGTTGCGGCTGGCGGTCAGGCTGCCCACCGACGACAGCAGCACCGCCCCGACCGTGAAGGCCGCGCCCTTGGCTGTCGACACCCCCTGCGCCGCCTTGCCGAACTCGGGCCAGAAGATCAGCGCGACCCCTGCCAGACCGAGCAGCCCGCCCGCGACGAAGCGGCGCGAGACCGCCACGCCGAAGAGCAGCATCGCCCCGATGCCCGAGATCAGCGGCGAGGCCGAATAGCCCACCGCGACCAGCCCCGACGGCAGGTAGCGTTCGGCCTCGTAGACGCAGATGTACGACACGCCGTACATGAACACGCCCTGCAGCGCGAACACCGCGTGGTCGGTGCCGGAGAATCGCAGCGGCAGGCCGCGCCACAGGCACAGGCCGATCACGCACAGCCCGGCGAGCGCGAAGCGCACCGCCACGCCGACATCGGGCGCCGTGTGGCCGATCTGATAGGTGATGGCGTGCCAGGTCGTGCCCCACGTCAGCACGCAGATGGCGAAGAGCTGCCAGCTACGGAGCCTGCTCATTCGAAGCGGTAGCTCGCCCCTCCGGGCATGCCCACGCGAAGCGCTCGCTCCACGCCCTCGACGATGACGGCGTTCATGCCGAAGGTGATCGCCCCATCGACGCGCGGATCGGCGCGGTAGCCGAGCAGGGTGTCGCCGACCGCGTGGCCGCGTTCCGCGGTGGCCGGATCGATGTCGGGGATGGGGCAGCGCGGGCAGGGCTTGACGAGCTTGAGCCGCACGGGGCCGTCAGCCGTGTCGAAGACCATCTCGTCGAGATGGTCCTCGCCATGTTCGTCGATGCCGTCGACGACGAGGTTG
>CAJPFZ010000535.1 GCA_905339355.1 Burkholderiaceae bacterium | reverse complement strand
TGCCGCCCAAGACCATCATTCCGTCGGTGCTGATCACCAAGGAAAACGCCAAGGACTTCTACTTCCCCGATTCGCCGTTCTGAGCAAGGTGCGCGCCATGGCAAGACCCGTCACCCTCTTCACCGGCCAGTGGGCCGATCTGCCACTGGCCGAGCTGGCGCCGCTGGCCAGGCGCATGGGCTACGACGGCCTTGAACTCGCCTGCTGGGGCGATCACTTCAACGTGCAGCAGGCGCTCGCGTCGCCGGACTACGCGCGGCGGCAGCGTGAGCTGCTCGCCGACCACGGCCTGCAGTGCTTCGCCATCGGCAACCATTTGACCGGCCAGGCGGTGTGCGACCCCATCGACGAGCGCCACCAGGCCATCCTGCCGGCGCATGTATGGGGCGACGGTGACCCTGAAGGCGTGCGCCGGCGCGCCGCCCAGGAGATGAAGGACACGGCGCGCGCCGCCGCGCGCTTCGGCGTGAAGACCGTCACCGGCTTCACCGGCTCGTCGATCTGGCATGCGGTGTATGCGTTCCCGCCGACTTCGCAGGACTACATCGAGCGCGGCTTCCAGGACTTCGCAACGCGCTGGATGCCGATCCTCGACGAGTTCGAGGCGAGCGGGGTGAACTTCGCGCTCGAGGTGCACCCGAGCGAGATCGCCTTCGACATCGCTTCGGCGCAACGCGCGCTCGACGCGGTGAACGGCCACCGCCGCTTCGGCTTCAACTTCGACCCGAGCCATCTGGGCTACCAGGGCGTCGACTACATCCGATTCATCCGGACCTTCGGCCAACGCATCTTCAACGCCCACATGAAGGACGTGTGGTGGGGCAAGGGCGACGGCACCGTGGGCGTGTTCGGCGGCCACACCGCTTTCGGCGACGCGCGCCGGCACTGGGACTTCCGCAGCGTGGGGCGCGGCATGATCGACTTCGAGTCGCTGATCGTCGCGCTCAACGACGTGGGCTACGCGGGGCCGCTGAGCGTGGAGTGGGAAGACAGCCGGATGGACCGCGTGCACGGCGCCACCGAGAGCGCGGCCTTCTGCAGGCGCCTGGACTTCCCCTCGGCGGCGGGCGCCTTCGATGCGGTCTTCGACCAGCGCGACGGCTCGCGCGGGATGGCCGGCCGATGAGCCTCTCGCTCCGCCGCAAGCTGCGCTGCGCGATGGTGGGCGGCGGGCGCGACGCCTTCATCGGCCGCGTGCACCGCCATGCGATGGCGCTGGACGGACGCATCGAACTCGTGGCCGGCGCGTTGTCATCGCAGCCCGAGAAGGCCCGCGCCTCGGGCCGCGATCTCGGCTTGCGCGACGAGCGCAACCACGGCTCCTGGCAGGCGCTGCTTGCGCACGAGCTGTTGCTGCCGGCCGATCAGCGGATCGACTTCGTCGTCATCGTCACCCCCAATGATGTGCATTACGAGGTCGCGAAGGCCTTTGCCGATGCGGGCGTGCATGTGGTGTGCGACAAGCCGCTGGTGCACACCAGCGAACAGGCGGCCGAGCTGGCGCAGATCGTCGAACGGCGCGGCACGGTGTTCGGCGTGACCTACAACTACAGCGGCTACCCGATGGTGCGTGAGGCCCGGGAGATGGTGCGCGCCGGTGTCATCGGCGAGGTGCGCAAGGTGGTGGTCGAGTACCACCAGGGCTGGCTGGCGACGCAGCCGGCCGGCAACAAGCAGGCCGAGTGGCGCGCCGACCCGGCGCGCAGCGGCGCGGCCGGCGCGATCGCCGACATCGGCTCGCACGCCGAGAACCTCGTCGCCACGGTCACGGGCCTGCGAATCGAGAGCCTGTGCGCCGACCTGCATGCTTTCGTGCCTGGAAGGCGCCTGGACGACGACGCGAGCCTGCTGCTTCGATTCCACGGTGGCGCGCGCGGCGTGCTGATCGCCTCGCAGATCGCCGCCGGCTGCGAGAACGATCTGCGGCTGCGGGTCTTCGGCAGCCTCGGCACGCTCGACTGGCGGCAGGAAACGCCGGATCGGCTGGTGCACGCGCGCATCGACGGGCCGCGCCAGATCCTCACCCGCGGATCGCCCTGGCTGAGCGAGGCAGCGCAACGCGCCTGCCGCACGCCGGCCGGACATCCGGAGGCGTTCATCGAGGCCTTCGCCAACGTCTACCGCGGCGTCTGCGCCGACATCCACGCGCGGCTCGCCGGCTCACGCGCGGATCCGATCGAGGCCGACTACCCGCGCATCGAGGATGGCGCCCGCGGCGTGCGCTTCATCGAAAAGGCGGTGCAGTCGGCCGCGTCGGCCCACAAGTGGACGGCATTCCTTGACTGAACTCAGAGCGCGCGCAGCTCGACAACATAGACTCGCCGCTCCACTTCCACAGGAGCGCCCCATGACCCGCGACACCAGCCAATGGCGGTTCGAGACCAAGTCCGTGCACGCCGGGTATTCGCCCGAGCCGACCACGCACGCCGTGGCTGTGCCGCTGTACCAGACGGTGGCCTACTCGTTCGACAGCGCGCAGCACGGCGCCGACCTGTTCGACCTCAAGGTCGCGGGCAACATCTACACCCGGATCATGAATCCGACACAAGCGGTGCTCGAGGAGCGCGTGGCCGCGCTCGAAGGCGGCATCGCGGGCCTGGCGCTCGCCTCGGGCCAGGCCGCCATCACCTACTCGATCCAGACGATCACCGAAGCGGGAGACAACATCGTCGCCAGCAACGCGCTGTACGGTGGCACCTACAACCTGTTCGCGCACACGCTGCCGCAGTTCGGCGTGAACACGCGCTTTGCCGACTACCGCGACCCGGCGAGCTTCGAGCCGCTGATCGACGAACGCACCAAGGCGATCTTCGTCGAGTCGCTCGGCAACCCGCAAGGCAACATCACCGACATCGCGGCGATCGCCGCGGTGGCGCATCGCCACGGCGTGCCGCTGATCGTCGACAACACGGTTCCGAGCCCCTACCTGTGCCGGCCCTTCGAACACGGCGCCGACATCGTGGTGCACTCGCTGACCAAGTACCTCGGCGGCCACGGCACCAGCATCGGCGGCATGATCGTCGACTCGGGCAAGTTCCCGTGGGCCGACCACAAGCAGCGCTTCCGCCGGCTCAACGAACCCGACGTCAGCTACCACGGCGTGGTCTACACCGAAGCGCTCGGCGCCGCGGCCTACATCGGCCGGGCGCGCGTGGTGCCGCTGCGCAACATGGGCGCGGCGATCTCGCCGTTCAACGCCTGGCAGATCCTGCAGGGCATCGAGACGCTCGCGCTGCGCATGGACCGCATCTGCGACAACGCGCTCGCCGTCGCGCAGCACCTGAAGCAGCACCCGAAGGTGGGCTGGGTCAACTACGCCGGCCTCGAAGACCACCCTGACCACGGCCTGGTGCGCCAGCTGATGGGCGGCCGCGCCTCGGGCCTGCTGACGTTCGGCGTGAAGGGCGGCCGCGCCGGCGGCGAACGCTTTCTCGACGCGCTGCAGCTGTTCACGCGGCTCGTCAACATCGGCGACTGCAAGTCGCTCGCCACGCACCCGGCGTCGACCACGCATCGCCAGCTCTCGCCCGAGGAGCTGAAGCAAGCGGGGGTCAGCGAAGACACCGTGCGCCTGTGTGTCGGCATCGAACACGTCGAGGACCTGCGGGCGGACCTGGAGGCGGCATTGGCCGCCGTCTGATACCAACCGGTCAGGGGACCACGAGCACGTCGCTGATCGCCGAATGAACCACGTGCTGGGCCATGCTGCCCAGCGTGCTGTCGGTCGGTGTGCCGTGGCCGTGGTGGCCCACGACGACGCAATCGGCGGGGAGGCTCGCCGCACCGACCAGGATCGCGCGTGCCGGAACGTCGTCGGCCACCTCCGCGCCGACCGGATGCTGCGTGCGCTCGGACAGGCGCCGCGCAAGCTCGTGCAGGTCGTGCTTCGCCTCCGAATGCATCGATTCGAACAGCGAGCGCAGCTGCTCCTCGTCCAGTTCGCTGCCCGAGGGGTCGTCGATATCCTCCTGCGCATCCAGCGCATACAGCAGGTGGTGGTGCGCCGCGGGGAACAGCGCCACGGCGAACGAGGCCGCACGCAGGGAGCCTTCGCGCAGGTCGACGGCCGTGAGCACCTTGTCGTAGGGTCCTGCTTCGCTGGCACGCACGATCAGCACCGGGCAGGCCGGTGCGTGCACCACCGCCGACGCTGTGCTGCCCAGGCCTGCCACGGCGGGGTCTTCCCGCGAACCGACGACGACGAGCGCGCCGGGGTGCGCCCCGACATAGGCGCCGATCACCTGCAGCGGCGTGCCGGCCGCGGCGTGCACGTCGACCGCGGCGCCGATCCTTGCCCCCACTGCGGAAGCGACCTCCGCCAGGCGCTCGCGCACCGCCTGGTCGGGCGCGTCGCCGGCGGCCGGGGCGCCGCCCGCATCGAAGGCATGCAGCAGGCACAGCGCGGCGCCATGCTCCGTCGCGAGCTGAGCGGCACGGGCGACCGCCATGGTCGACGCAGGAGAGAAGTCGGTTGCCGCCACAATGGTCTGAACGATCGTCATGGGCGGACTCTCCTGAGGGTTGCCGGTGCCGGCGGCGAGGGGCGCAGGACACCAGTCTCCCAGACTCGGGGCGAGCGCTGGCGAACAACCTCCCGCGGCATCGGGTTTAGGGCGAGGCTCACGCGGCTGCCCTGACCCCCAGCACGTCACTCGCCAACCGCTTCCCGGTGGCCGTGTCGAACACATGGAGCCGATCCAACGGCCATGCAAGCGGCACGACCTGGCCCTGCAGCATCGGCACGCGCTGGTGCACCTTGACACACACCAGTTCGTCGCCGACCTTGCCGTACAGATGGGTCTCGTCGCCGGTGGGCTCGACGATGTCGACCTTCAGGTGAACCGCGCTGTCCGTGGCGAGATCCAGATGTTCCGGCCGCACGCCCAGCGTGATGGCCTGCCCGGCGTCGGGCCGCACGCTGTCGGGCAGCGGAAACGACGCACCGTCGGCCGTGAGGAGCTGCATGCCTGCACGGCCGGGCTGGGCCTGCGCGCGGCCGACGATGAAGTTCATCGCCGGCGAGCCGATGAAGCCCGCCACGAACACGTTGACAGGGTGGTCGTACAGCTCGACCGGCGAGCCCACCTGTTCGATCCGCCCGCCGTTCATCACCACGATGCGGTCGGCCAGCGTCATCGCCTCGACCTGGTCGTGGGTGACGTAGATCACCGTCTGGCGCAGCCGCTGGTGCAACGCCTTCAATTCGGCGCGCATCTGCACGCGCAGCTTCGCGTCGAGATTGGACAGCGGCTCGTCGAACAGGAACACCGCCGGCTCGCGCACCATCGCCCGGCCCATCGCCACGCGCTGGCGCTGCCCGCCCGAGAGCTGGCCCGGCCGCCGCTCTAGCAGGTCGGTGATCTGCAGCATCTCGGCGACGTGCGCCACGGCCTTCACCTGCTCGGGCTTGGGCACCTGGCGCATCTCGAGCCCGAAGGTGATGTTCTGCCGCACGCTCATGTTCGGGTAG
The DNA here is from genome assembly GCA_905339355.1 of Burkholderiaceae bacterium. Taxonomy (GTDB): domain Bacteria; phylum Pseudomonadota; class Gammaproteobacteria; order Burkholderiales; family Burkholderiaceae_C; genus Albitalea. The sequence continues at coordinate 760 of CAJPFZ010000535.1, read as the reverse complement.
AGCGCATAGGCCTGGAAAACCATCGCGATGTCGCGGTCCTTCGGCGCCACCTCGTTGACCAGCCGTTCGCCGATCCAGATCTCACCGCTCGTCACCTCTTCCAGCCCGGCGACGCAGTTGAGCAACGTGGACTTGCCGCAGCCCGAGGGGCCGACCATCACGACGAATTCGCCGTCGGCGATCTCGAGGTCGACGTCGCGCAGCACCGCGGTGGCACCGAAACTCTTGCAGACCTTGCGCAGGCTGACCGTGGACATGCGTCGACTCCTGCGGTCCACTGTAGGGGCGGCCGGCCCGCAGCGGTTGCGCCAGCTCAAACCGGCTGCCGGACTTGCGCTGGGTCAAGCGCCGCCCTGCCTGTGGAGTGAAGATGAGCGACAGCCCATGAGTCCCGAAACCTCCTCCGACATCGCGAAGCCGGCCAGCCCGTTCGACATCGGGCTGCGCCCGCTGCGCGCCGGCGACGTCTGGCGCTGGCTCGCCCTCGGCACACGCGACTTCGCGCGTGCGCCGGCCATCGGCCTGTTCTACGGTGCCTGCTTCATCGCGATGGGCCAGGCGCTGCTCGCCGTCTATGAACACGCGCCGATGTACGTGCTGGCGCTGTCGGCCGGGTTCTTGCTGATGGGTCCGTTCCTGTGCATGGGCCTGTACCGCGTCAGCCAGCAGCTCGAACGCGGCGCTCGACCCGACTTCGTCGATTCGCTGCTGGCCTGGAAGACACGCACCGGCACGCTCGCGATCTTCGGGCTCGCGCTGC
>CAJPFZ010000534.1 GCA_905339355.1 Burkholderiaceae bacterium | reverse complement strand
GCTCGGTTGCTCGGTGTCGTTGAAGCAGTCGATGGCGAGCCCGAACTGGTTCTGCTCGCGGTTGGCGTCGAAGCGGACGACGCGCAGCGGGTAGCGCACGCCGGTCTCCTTGACCGGGATGCCGCGCACCGTCTCCTTGATCTCGTAGTCGACTTCGACCCGCCACGCGCCGTCGCTCAACGGCCTGACGCGCGATTCCTCGTATTCGTGACCCGGCACCTCCTGCAGTGCGCGGGTGCGCAGCGACAGCTCACCGTTGTTCGCCTTGGCCCGGAGATCCTCCTCGAGCCACTCACGGCAGGCCGGTGTGATGTACGCCTGCATGCGGAAGATGGCGGCGCCATAGTCCTTGTCGCCGTCACGGCTCCAGTGGTTGACCTGCTGCCAGATGTAGTGCGCGAACGTGTAGACGTTCGGCGGCGGCACCTCGCCAGGACGGATCGCCGCGCCCGAGCGCAGGTCGGGCGGGATGTGCAGCGTCAGCTCGCTGGGGGCGTTCTGCAATCCGCGGATCGCCAGCAGCAGTGCCAGCGCGAGGATCGCGACGAACACCCACTGCAGCTTGATGATCGCTTCCTTGTTGTCCAGTGCGTTGTTGAACTTGCCCATCAGGTTCTCCGTCGCGATGCTTCAACTGCGCCCGATGTCCCAGTAGCCCGAGCGCCATGTCAGTGGGGAGGACCACAGGCCCGACAGGTGGAGCGAGCGCGTCACCATGTGCACGTAGTAGTGGTCGGGCCGGTTGCGCTTGATGCGCTGGAAGACGCAGGCTCCGGCGTAGACGGAGCCGATCACCCCCACGGCCAGGATCGCGAGCGCGAACGCCACCTTGCCGATCGCCAGCGCAAGCAGGACAGACAGCGGCAGCCAGATGGCGACAGCGACGACGAGCATCGCGAGCAGCTCGCTCGACGAGCAGCCCTTGAAGATCGGGGGCTCGATGTCCACCCGGTCCGCCAGTACGTCGCTGTCCTGCATCCCGTCCGCCGCTTCTTGCGAGCGCTCAAATGATCCCGGCGGCCGTGCCGAGCAGGTACGAGTCGAAGATCAGGATGCCGCCCGCGGCGACGGTCAGCAGGCCGACCTCGCCCCATTCGGCACGGCCGTTGCGGGCCTCGTTGAACTTCGAAATCGCCGCCCACGCGGCCCACACGAACGCGGCGACGGCCACGGCGAGCCCAAGCACGATGCTGCCGTCCTTGATGTAGCCCTTGATCAGGCCGAGCCAGTCGCCGGACGCCGGCGCATTGGACGGCGGCGAGGGCGTTGGCAGGGCGGCCAGCACGGGCGAGGACATCAGGATCACTGCCGGGATGAGGGCGGCGTCCAGCCACCGCCGAGGCCATGGGGTTGGTTTTTGCATAAACACTCCTTCAGGTTGAGGTCAGACACGAATCGAAGCGACCGCCGTCACAGGCTCTGGTCGCTGGCGCCTTACGACACGCCACACGGTTCTCTCGAACACCTTTCATTCACCGCACGAACCAGCCGAGCACGCTGATCACGACCACTGCGCGCACGAGGTGCCAGACGAGCGTCGCGGTCTCGCCGGTGCGCCGGGTCACACGCCCGAACAGGCGCAGCGCGAGCCAGGCGACCCAGGTCAGCGCGAGGACCGCGACGATCGAGGCGATCGCCAGCAGCAGCGCGCTGCTCGACTGGCCGGCAGCCGCCGCCGCGAACGCCGCTTCCTGTGCCGGGTTCATCGGGCACCTCGCGCTTCACCGGCGGTAGTCGCCCGCGAGCGGCGGCACGGGCCGTGGCTGGCGGGGTGCATCGAGGTGGTCCGTGACGCCGCGCAGCACCAGCTCCAGGTCCTTCTCGAGCCAGTCGTAGCGGAACTTCACGCGCGCCGAGCTGTCGGCCGTCGTCGCTGCCTGCGCCACCTGTGACTGCAATCGCTGCAGCTCCTGCGCGATGCGAGCGAGCGACTCGCGCTCGGCATCGGCATCGGCGCGTGCGGGGCCGGCCA
>CAJPFZ010000533.1 GCA_905339355.1 Burkholderiaceae bacterium | reverse complement strand
GGCACCACCGGGCTCGAGGCGACGACGGCATGGCCCTTCGATTCGAAGTAGCTGAGGAACGCTTGGCGGATCTCGGAGGCTTTCATGGGGTTCGGGGTTCTGCGATTCAGGAAAGGTACAGGCTCACGCCGATGCGCTTGGCAGCCGCCGCGAGCGGCGCATCCTTGGTGGCGATCGGCAAACGCTGCTGGCGGGCGAGGTCAAGATAGCAGCAATCGTAGGAACTCAGGTCCCACTCCAGCGAACGCTCGGCCCAGTAGCGGGCATCGTCGGGTGTCGGGATGACCTGGATACCGAGAGTGCCCAGGCGTTCCCAGCTTTGCGCGAGATCGGGTGCGGTGATCCGCCCGGCCTTCAAGGCGCGGCCGAGGATGTTGCCCAGTTCGAGATGCCACAGCGGCGGCACCACCGCAATGGCTTCGTCGAGCGTGCCCAGCACCGCCAGCGAGTAGGCGTCCTGCTCGTCCTTGAACAGCGCCCCGAGCGTCACCGAAGTGTCGAGCACGAAGCCCGGCGAACTCACTTGCGGCCCTCATCGCGCAGCGCTTTCCAGTCCATGCCCAGCTTGCGCTGGCTGGCCGACTGCAACAGCGCCTTCAACGCCGCGCGACGCGCCGCGGGCGCCTGCGTGCTGGCCACGAAGGGAACGATGCGCGCCACAGGGCGGTTGTGGCGCGTGATGATGACTTCATCGCCCTGTTCGGCTCGCGCCACCAGTTCCGACAGGTGCGTCTTGGCTTCGAACAGGCCGATGGTTTGCGTGCTCATGACAAGAATTTTGGTTGAATAGACCAGATTCTATGTCAAACCCCCAAGCAGCGGCCCACGGCACGGGCATTGCCGGGCCAGGTGATGGACTCTGCGATCTCTCGCGACGACAAACCGGCCAGCGCATCGCCGGCGCCGCTGCATGTCGCGGACGGCACGCTCGAGGCGCTGAAGTGGGCGGCGCTCGCGCTGATGCTGCTCGACCACGTCAACACCTTCCTCTTCAACCGCACCTTGCCCGGTGCCTACGAGGCCGGGCGCTGGGTGGCGCCGGTGTTCGCCTTCGTGTTGGCCTACAACCTGGCGCGCCCGGACGCGATGGCGCGCGGGACCCACCTGCGGGTGATGCGCCGCCTGGCGCTTTTCGGCGCGCTCGCGTCGCCGCCGTTCATGGCGCTGATCGGGCACTGGTGGCCGCTCAACATCCTCTTCCTGCTTCTGTCAGGCACGGCGGTCGTCTACGGGCTGCAGCGCGGCGACGCGGCGGGCATCGCGATCGCGGCGCTCGCCTTCGCCGCCGGCAGCGCGCTGGCCGAGTATCACTTCGCGGGCATCGCAATGTTCGTCGCCGCGTGGGCCTACATCCGGCGGCCCCACGCCCTTCGTTTGGTCGCGTGGGTCGGCTTCACCGCCTCGCTGGTGCTGATGAACGGCAACCATTGGGCGCTCACGGCCATCCCGACGCTGCTGCTCGCCACGCGCGCCGACCTGCGCGTGCCGCGGCTGCGCTGGGTGTTCTATGCCTTCTACCCGCTGCACCTGGCGCTGCTGTGGTGGCTGCGTGACGGGCACCGCTATACGTGGTGAGGTCTCCGGCCCGTCGAGCCGCGCGTTCCCTCGGCGCGCGCGGGCTTCGATACCTCAGCCCAAACGGAGCTTGTGAACTCAAGCCAGCGCCGCGCTGTGCGCGTGCTGCGCGATCTCGCGCTCGATGAAGCGCTGCAGCCGGTCGTCGTCGCTGAAGGCGACGTTGAAGCGCAGCCAGCCGGTGGGCCGCGGCTCGACCAGGAACAGCTCGCCCGGGCCCAGCATGATGCTGTCGCGCGCGGCCTGGCGCGACAGCTCCGCGCCGTCGTTGAGGTCGGGATGGCGGGCCCACAGGTACAAGCCGGCCTTGGCTTCGTTGAACAGTTCGAAGCCGAGTCCGCCGAGCCGCTGCGCCACGCGGTCGTGCTTCTCGGCCAAGCGGTCGCGCAGCGCCTTCAGGTGCTTGCGCCAGCGCCCTTCGGTCAACGCGCCGAAGGCGATGCGCTCGGTCAGGTCGGACGAGGTCAGCCCCGAGATCATCTTCAGCTGGGTCAGCCCCTCCAGCAGGTCCGGCGCCGCCACGATGAAGCCGACGCGGATGTTGGGCGAGATCGTCTTGGAGAAGCTGCTGGTGTAGATGACGCGCTTGAGCTGGTCCAGGCTCGCGAGCGAGGGCCCGGCGTGCGGATCGAGGTCGGCATAGATGTCGTTCTCGACCAGCATCAGGTCGTGGGCCTCGGCCAGCTGCAGCACGCGGAACAGCTGGGCCAGCGGCGCCACGGAGTTGGTCGGGCTTTGCAGCCGCGGCTGGGTGAAGAAGGCGCGTGGCTTGTGCTCGACGATCAGCGCCTCCAGCGCCGCCAGGTCGTAGCCGTGCGCCGTGCGCGGCACGCCGATCAGGCGGGCGCCGAGAAAGCGCAGCATGAACATCAGGTTCGGGTAGCCGGGGTCGTCGACCAGCACCGCGTCGCCGGGCTTCAAGAGCCGGCGCGCAGCCAGGTCCAGCGCCTGGCTCGAGCCCTGGGTCAGCAGCACGCAGTCGGCGCTGGCACTGATCTGGTGCTCGGCCAGCGATTCGGCGATCAGGCGGCGCAGCCCCAGGTGGCCGTGCGGCAGGCCGTAGCCGCCCAGCTCGGCGCCGTCGGTGGCGAGCTGGCGCAGGCTGCGCCGCACGCCGTCTTCGAACAGCCAGTCCTGCGGCATCCAGCCGCAGCCCGCCTTGAGCGCGAGGGCTCGGCTCTCGAAGATCTGCTTCAGGTACCAGCGCGCGTCGAACCGCGGGTCGATCCGCAGCGGCTCGTTGGCGGCCTGCGGGTCGCCGGGCCGGCGCTTGACGAAAAAGCCGGCATTCGCACGCGACTGCAGCCAGCCCTGGGCCACCAGCCGGTCGTAGGCCTCGACGACCGTGAACACGCTGACGCCCTTGGACGCGGCAAAGGCGCGGATCGACGGCAGCTTGGCGCCCGGCTTGAGGGCCTGCTCTGCAATCAGCCGGCGAAAGCCGTCGACGATCTGGCTGACCAGGGGGGTGGGCGAGTCGGGTTGGAGCTGGAACATCGTGCGAGAAGGGCCCGGGCATCAGGGCTTCCATGTACAGGGCGCCGACCCTGCACAGTACACCGCGCTGGCAGGGTCTCTGTACATGGTATCTACCGCGTCGGCGGCCTAGAGTTGCACGATCCGATTGTGAAAGTCATGCCATGCAACGCGAACCTCACCTGAACAACGCCGCCCTGATGGCCCGCCGCAGCGCCGCCGTGCCGCGCGGGGTCGGCCAGGCGCACGAGATCTTCATCGCCCGCGGCGAGAACGCCGAGCTGTGGGACGTGGAAGGCAGGCGCTACATCGACTTCGCCGGCGGAATCGCGGTGCTCAACACCGGCCATTGCCATCCGGACGTGATCGCCGCCGTCAAGGCCCAGCTCGACCTGTACACGCACACCTGCTTCCAGGTCATCGCCTACGAGCCCTACGTGGAGCTCGCCGAGCGGCTGAACGCGCTGGCACCGGGAAACTTCGCCAAGAAGACGCTGTTCCTCTCGACCGGCGCCGAGGCGATCGAGAACACGATCAAGATCGCGCGCGCCGCCACCAAACGCAGCGGCGTCATCGCCTTCACCGGCGGCTACCACGGCCGCACGCTGCTGACGCTCGGCCTCACGGGCAAGGTCGCGCCCTACAAGGCCGGCTTCGGCCCCTTCCCGGGCGAGGTCTTCCACGCGCTGTTCCCGAACGAGCTGCACGGCGTTTCCGTCGCCGACGCACTGGCGTCGGTCGAAACCATCCTCAAGAACGACATCGAGGCCGACCGCGTCGCCGCGTTCATCCTGGAGCCGGTGCAAGGCGAAGGGGGCTTCTACGTCGCGCCGCCGGCCTTCGTCGACGGCCTGAAGCGCATCGCCGACCGGCACGGCATCCTGCTGATCGCCGACGAGGTGCAGACGGGCGCGGGCCGCACCGGCACCTGGTTCGCGTGCGAACAGTGGAATGTCGCGCCGGACCTGATCGCCACCGCCAAGTCGCTGGCCGGCGGCTTCCCGATCTCCGGCGTGGTCGGTCGCGCCGATGTGATGGACGCGCCGGCCCCCGGCGGCCTGGGCGGCACCTACGCCGGCAGCCCGGTCGGATGCGCGGCGGCGCTGGCGGTGCTGAAGGTGTTCGAGAAGGAGCAACTGCTCGAGCGCAGCAAGGCCGTCGGCGCGCGGCTGACGGCAGGCCTGCAGGCAATCGCCCGCGACAACCCCGCCATCGGCGACGTGCGCGGGCTCGGCGCGATGGTGGCGATCGAACTGTTCGAGGGCGGCAACCTCGCGCGCCCCGATGCCGACCTGACGCGCCGTGTCGTGGCCGAAGCGGCGCGGCGCGGGCTGATCCTGCTGAGCTGCGGCGTCTACGGCAACGTGGTGCGCGTGCTGGTGCCGCTGACGGCCTCCGACGCCCTGCTCGACGAAGGCCTGCAGATCCTCGCCGACAGCTTCCGGGCGCAGCGGTGATGCAGGCTTCGCATCCGCCCGCCGGCCAGCCGGCCGCGCCCGGCGCCGCCGTCGCGCCCGAGCGCGAACCGCTGGTGCGCTTTCGCGGCGTGCAAAAGACCTACGACGGCGTGCAGCTCGTCGTGCGCGAGCTCGACCTCGACATCCAGCGCGGCGAGTTCCTCACGCTGCTCGGCCCCTCGGGCTCGGGCAAGACGACGACGCTGATGATGCTTGCCGGCTTCGAGTCGCCCACCGCTGGCGACATCGTGCTCGACGGCCGGCCGATCACCCGCACCCCGCCGCACAAGCGGCACTTCGGCATGGTGTTCCAGAACTACGCGCTGTTCCCGCACCTGACGGTCGGGCAGAACGTGGCCTATCCGCTCACCGTGCGCAAGGTCGCCAAGCCGCAACAGGCAGAGCGCGTCGCCCGTGCGCTCGACATGGTGCGGCTGAAAGGCATGGCCGACCGCCTGCCCTCGCAGCTCTCGGGCGGGCAGCAGCAGCGCGTGGCGCTCGCGCGCGCACTCGTGTTCGAGCCGCAGCTCGTGCTGATGGACGAGCCGCTGGGCGCGCTCGACAAGCAGCTGCGCGAACACATGCAGATCGAGCTCAAGGAACTGCACCGCCAGCTCGGCGTGACCTTCGTCTACGTGACGCACGACCAGGGCGAGGCGCTGACGATGAGCGACCGCGTGGCGGTGTTCAACGACGGCGCGATCCAGCAGATCGACGCCGTCGAGCGCATCTACGAGGAGCCGGCCAACCGCTTCGTCGCCAGCTTCATCGGCGACAGCACGGTGCTCGACGGCACCGTGCGCGCGACCCACATCGACAGCGCCAGCGAGCGCTGCGGCATCGTGCTGCCCGACGGCCGCGTGATCACTGGCCTGAACGTCAACGGCGCGGAGGTCGGCGCGCGGGTGCAGGCGAGCGTGCGGCCGGAGCGCATCGTGCTGCACATGCAGGCGCCGGCCGATCACGGCAACGTGCTGCAGTCGCGGGTGGCGCGCGCCATCTACTTCGGCGATCACCTTCGGCTGCAGTGCGAGGTCGGCGACGGCCAGGCCGAAGCCACCGTCAAGCTGCCGCTGTCGCTGGGCGCCTTGCCGCAGCCGGGCGACGCGGTGTGGCTCGAGTTCCCGCCCGAGTTCACCCGCATCTACCGCTGAATCTTGCCCTCGTCCGTTCACCCACAGGAGACAAACCCATGAACAAGAGCATCCTCGCTTCCGCCCTGCTTGCCGCCGGCCTCGCGCTGCCGGCGCTCGCGCAGCAGCAGATCACCGTCGTGAACTTCGGCGGCGCCAACGCGAACGCGCAGAAGAAGGCCTTCTACGAGCCCTTCGAGAAGACCGGCACCAAGGTCGTGCCGGTCGAATACAACGGCGAGCAGGCCAAGATCAAGGCGATGGTCGAAACCAAGAAGGTGACCTGGGACGTGGTCGAGGTCGAGTCGCCCGACGTCGCGCGCGGCTGCGACGAGGGCCTGTTCGAGAAGCTCGACTACGCCAAGATCGGCAACAAGAGCGATTTCGTGCCCGCGGCGATCAACGAGTGCGGCATCGGCGTGTTCGTCTGGTCGACGGTGATGGCCTACAACGGCGACAAGCTGAAGACCGCGCCCACGACCTGGGCCGACTTCTGGGACGTGAAGAAATTCCCCGGCAAGCGCGCGATGCGCAAGGGCGCACGCTACAACGTGGAGTTCGCGCTCATGGCCGACGGCGTCAAGCCGGCCGACGTCTACAAGACGCTCTCGACCAAGGCCGGCGCCGACCGCGCGTTCAAGAAGCTGAGCGAGCTCAAACCCAACATCCAGTGGTGGGAAGCGGGCGCGCAGCCGCCGCAGTTCCTCGTGGCCGGCGACGTGGTGATGAGCACGGCCTACAACGGCCGCATCGACGCCGCCAACCGCGAAGGCAAGAACCTGAAGATCACCTGGACCGGCGGCATCTACGACCTCGACTACTGGGTCATCCCCAAGGGCACGCCGAACAAGGACGCGGCACTGAAGTTCATCGCCTTCGCGAGCACGCCCGAAGCGCAGGCCGAGTACGCGAAGAACATCGCCTACGGTCCGACCAACAACAAGGCGCTCGCCAAGCTCGATCCGAAGGTGCTCGCCAACCTGCCCACCGCGCCCGCCAACGCCAAGGACGCGCTGCAGTTCAATATCAAGTTCTGGGCCGACCAGGGGGAAGAGCTGGAGAAGCGCTTCGCCTCGTGGGCAGCCCAGTAAGAACTCCCTCTCCCTCTGGGAGAGGGCGGGGGCGAGGGCTGGTGCAAAGCGACCCACCCTCATCCCCACCTTCTCCCGCCCTGCGGGAGAAGGAGCCGAACGCCCCGTCATGAACACCGCCTTCACCCTCCCCGGCATCGCCGACCCGCGCGCCCTGCAGCGTTCGCTCGCCCGTGCCGAACGCCGCCGCAAGCTGCGTGCGTTCGCGCTGACGCTGCCGCTGCTCGTGTTCCTGCTGGCAACCTTCCTCGTGCCAATCGCCGCGCTGCTCAAGCGCGCGGTCGAGAACCCGGAGGTCGCCAATGCGCTGCCGCGCACGGTGGTGGCACTCGATGACTGGGGGCGCCAGGACCTCCCGCCGCCGCAGGCCTTCGCCGCGATGGTCCAGGATCTGCGCAACCTTCCCGCGACGGCCGACGCCGGCTCGCTCGCGCGGCGGCTCAACTCGGAGGTCTCGGGCGCGCGCTCGCTGGTGATGGGCAGCTACCGGGCCCTGCGCGACATGGATGCCGCGCCGGCCGACGCTCAACGCGCGCTGATCGAGATCGACGAGCGCTGGACCGAGTTGAAGTACTGGCAGGCGATCGCCAAGAACGGCTCGCGATGGACCGGCGACTACCTGCTCGCGTCGATCGACCTGAAGCGCGACGTCGCCGGCGAGATCGAGCGCATGCCCGAAGACCAGCGCGTGTTCGGCCGCATCCTGCTGCGCACCTTCGAGATCAGCGCCGTCGTCACGCTGTGGTGCCTGCTGCTCGGCTACCCGCTCGCCTACTGGCTGAGCACGCTGCCGGCACGCAAGGCGAACGTGCTGATGATCCTGGTGCTGGTGCCGTTCTGGACCTCGATCCTCGTGCGCGTGGCGGCGTGGATCGTGCTGCTGCAGTCGGCCGGGCTCGTGAACCGCGCGCTGGAGGCGATCGGCCTGATCGAGCAGCCGCTCGCGCTGCTGTTCAACCGCACCGGGGTCGTGATCGCGATGGTGCACATCCTGCTGCCGTTCATGATCCTGCCGCTGTACAGCGTGATGAAGAGCGTGCCGCCGACCTACCTGCGCGCAGCGGTGTCTCTCGGCAGCCCGCCGCTGGCCGCGTTCTTCCGCGTCTACGTGCCGCAGACCTACCCGGGCATCGGTGCCGGCGCGCTGCTGGTGTTCATCCTCAGCATCGGCTACTACGTGACACCCGCGCTGCTGGGCGGCGCTGACGACCAGATGCTGAGCTACTACGTCGCGCAGTACACCAACGTCAACGTGAATTGGGGCATGGCGAGTGCGCTCGGCGCGCTGCTGTTGGCCGCCACGCTGGTGCTGTACGCGGTGTACCGCCGCGTGGTGAAGTCCGAACTGAGCCTCGGGTGAAGACGATGAATGCCCTGCGACGCGCCCTGCCCCAGTTTCCGGCTTACTCGACACCGCTCGACAAGCTCGGCTGGTGGGCGCTGCGCGTGGGCTGCGTGGGCGTGCTGCTGTTCCTGCTGCTGCCCATCCTCGTCATCATCCCGCTGTCGTTCAGCGATTCGTCCTTCCTCGTCTACCCGATCCCCGGCTGGTCGCTGAAGTGGTACGAGAACCTGTTCACCTCCTCGGAGTGGATTCGCGCCGCGAAGAACAGCTTCATCGTCGCGCCGATGGCCACGCTGATCGCCACCGTGCTGGGCACCCTGGCCGCGGTGGGCCTTGCGCGAGTCAACTTCCCGTTCAAGGGCACGCTGATGAGCCTCTTGATCGCGCCGATGGTGGTGCCCATCGTCGTCGTCGGCGTCAGCACCTACCTGTTCTTCGCTCCGCTCGGGCTGGCCGACAGTTATGCCGGCCTGATCATCGTGCACGCTGCGCTCGGCGCGCCCTTCGTGCTGACCACCGTGCTCGCCACGCTGCAGGGCTTCAACCACAACCTGGTGCGCGCGAGCCTGAGCCTGGGCGCCGACCCGCTGAGCACCTTCTTCCGCATCACGCTGCCGGTGATTGCGCCGGGTGTCATCTCCGGGGCACTGTTCGCATTCGCAACCTCGTTCGACGAAGTGGTGGTCACGCTGTTCCTCGCCGGCCCGGAACAGGTGACGCTGCCGCGACAGATGTTCACCGGGATCCGCGAGAACATCACGCCCACGATCGCCGCCGTCGCGACGCTGCTGATCATCTTCACGACCAGCTTGCTGCTGGTGCTGGAGTGGCTGCGCGGCCGGCGCCGTTGAGGGCCGCGAGATGACATCCGAACTGAACCAACCGCTCGGCGGCAACACCATGCCGCGCTTCGCCGGCCCCGCGACGATGATGCGGCTGCCGGCCGCGACCTCGCCGCAGGGGCTCGATGCCGCCTTCATCGGCGTGCCGCTGGACACCGGCACCTCGAACCGCCCCGGCGCGCGTTTCGGGCCGCGCCAGATCCGCGCCGAGTCGGCGCTCCTGCGGCCCTACAACATGGCCACCGGCGCGGCGCCCTTCGACACGCTGCAGGTAGCCGACCTGGGCGACGTGCCGATCAACACCTATTCGCTCGAGAAGTCGCTGCCCATCATCAGCGCCTTCTACGACGAGGTGCTCGCTGCCGGCTGCACGCCGCTGACGCTGGGCGGCGACCACACGATCGCGTTGCCCATCCTGCGGTCCATCGCGAAGAAGCACGGGCCGGTGGCCCTGGTGCACGTGGACGCGCACGCCGACGTCAACGACGAGATGTTCGGCGAGCGCATCGCCCATGGCACGCCGTTTCGCCGCGCCGTCGAGGAGGGGCTGCTGGCCTGCGACAAGGTCTGGCAGATCGGCTTGCGCGGCACCGGCTATGCCGCCGATGATTTCGACTGGCCGCGCGCGCAAGGCTTCACCGTCGTGCCCGCGCACGAGGTCTGGTACCGCTCGCTCGCGCCGCTGATGGCAGAGGTGCGCGAGCGCATCGGATCGGGTCATCCCGTCTACCTCAGCTTCGACATCGACGGCATCGACCCGGCATTCGCCGGCGGCACTGGCACGCCGGAGATCGGCGGCTTGAGCGTGCCGCAGGCGCTGGAGATCGTGCGGGGATGCCATGGGCTCAACGTCGTCGGCGCCGATCTGGTCGAAGTCGCGCCGCCCTACGACCCCTCCGGCAACACGGCGCTGCTGGGTGCCAACCTGCTGTACGAGATGCTGTGCGTGCTGCCGGGCGTGCATTGCCGCTGAAGACCCTTGACCTGCCGCAAGGCACCCGCTTCGCTAGAGTGAATCAATCTCCCGAAACCTCGAGGACAGACACCATGGACACGAAGACGTCCCCGCTCGCCGCGCTGAGCGACACGAGCTTGTTGAAGACCGACGCGCTCATCGCAGGCGAATGGACCCGGGGCGCGGCGCGCTTCGATGTGCACGACCCGGCCACCGGCCAGAAGCTGGCCGACGTCGCCAACCTCGGTGCCGCCGAAACGCAGGCGGCGCTGGACGCCGCGAACAAGGCCTGGCCGGCCTGGCGCGCAAAGACCGCCAAGGAACGCGCCGCCATCCTGATGAAGTGGTTCCACCTGCTGCACCAGCATGCCGACGACCTCGCACGCATCATGACCGCCGAGCAGGGCAAGCCCCTCGCCGAGGCCAAGGGCGAGGTGACCTACGGCGCGAGCTTCATCGAATGGTTCGCCGAGGAGGCCAAGCGCATCTACGGCGAGACCGTGCCGAGCACCGACGTCAACAAGCGCTACCTCGTCATCAAGCAGGCGATGGGCGTGTGCGCGGCGATCACGCCGTGGAACTTCCCGATCGCGATGATCACGCGCAAGGTCGC
>CAJPFZ010000532.1 GCA_905339355.1 Burkholderiaceae bacterium | reverse complement strand
GGTGCTGGCGGCGGAACTGCGCGGCCAGGCGCTGGCCCGCTACGGCATCGAGGGCAAGGTGCTCGGCGCCTGCCAGGGCGCGGCGCTGGCGCTGGTGAAGTTCCGCCATCCCTTCTACGAGCGCGAATCGCCGGTGTATCTCGGCGACTACGTCACGCTGGATACCGGCACGGGCGTGGTGCATAGCGCGCCGGCCTACGGCCTGGAGGACTTCGAGTCCTGCAAGCGCCACGGCATGCGCAACGAGGAGATCCTCACGCCGGTGCAGGGCGACGGCCGCTTTGCCGAGAGCCTGCCCTTCTTCGGCGGCCTCAACGTCTGGAATGCCAACGCCGCCATCATCGAGAAGCTGCGCGAAGTCGGCAGCCTGTTCGCCTCGAACAAGATCACCCACAGCTACATGCATTGCTGGCGCCACAAGACGCCGATCATCTACCGCGCCACGTCGCAATGGTTCATCGGCATGGATCGCCAGCCTGTCGAGGGACGCACCTTGCGCGAGACGGCGCTGGCTGCCGTCGAAGCGACGAAATTTTTCCCCGACTGGGGCCAGGCGCGCCTGCACGCCATGATCGCCAACCGCCCGGACTGGTGCGTCTCGCGCCAGCGCAACTGGGGCGTGCCGATCCCCTTCTTCCTGCACAAGGAAACGGGCGAGCTGCATCCGCGCACGCCGGAGCTGCTCGAGCAGGTGGCGCAGCGCGTCGAGAAGGAGGGCATCGACGCCTGGTTCAGGCTCGATGCGGCCGAGTTGCTGGGCGCCGAAGCGGGCCAGTACGACAAGATGCGCGACACGCTCGACGTCTGGTTCGATTCCGGCACGACGCACCGGACGGTGCTGCGCGGCAGCCACGCCGGCGAGAGCAAGTGGCCGGCCGACCTCTACCTCGAGGGCTCCGACCAGCACCGCGGCTGGTTCCATTCCTCGCTGCTGACCGCCTGCACGCTCGACGGCCGCGCGCCCTACGACGGCCTGCTGACGCACGGCTTCGTGGTGGACGGATCGGGCCACAAGATGTCGAAGTCGAAGGGCAACGTCATCGCGCCGCAGAAGGTCTCCGACACGCTCGGTGCCGAGGTGCTGCGCCTGTGGGTGGCGGCGACCGACTACTCGGGCGAGCTGTCGATCTCCGAAGAGATCCTGAAGCGCGTGGTGGAAAGCTACAGACGCATCCGCAACACCCTGCGCTTCCTGCTCGCCAACACCGCCGACTTCGACCCGGCGAAGGACATGCTGCCGCTGGCCGACTGGCTGGAGATCGACCGCTATGCCCTGGCGCTGGCGCGCCGCCTGCAGGAGCAGGTGACGGCCGATTACAACCGCTACGAGTTCCATCGCGTCGTGCAGGCGCTGCAGGGCTTCTGCTCGGAGGAGCTGGGCGCCTTCTACCTCGACATCCTCAAGGACCGCCTGTACACGACCGGCGCGGACTCGAAGCCGCGCCGCGCCGCGCAGGGTGCGCTGTGGCACATCCTGCAGGCGCTGATCCGCCTGATGGCGCCGGTGCTGTCGTTTACCGCCGAGGAGATCTGGCAGGTGCTGACGAAGAACCCGGACGACAGCGTGATGCTGGCCACCTGGCATGCCCTGCCCGAGCCGGCGCAGGAGTCAGTCCTGCTGGCACGGTGGCAGCAGATCCGCGAGGTGCGCGCCGAGGTATCGAAGGTGCTGGAGGAACTGCGCGTCGCCGGCAGGATCGGATCGAGCCTGCAGGCCGAGGTGGAGATCCGCGCCGCCGGGGAGAGTCACGACATCCTCGCTTCGCTCGGCGACGACCTGCGCTTCGTGCTGATCTGCTCGAAGGCGACGCTGGTGAAGGTCGGCGACAGCGCCGCCGAAGGCATCGCCGCCGCGCCCAGCCCGCATGCCAAGTGCCCGCGCTGCTGGCACTGGCGCGAGGACGTCGGCGCGAATGCCGGGCATCCCGAGCTGTGCGGGCGCTGCGACGCCAACCTGCACGCAGA
>CAJPFZ010000531.1 GCA_905339355.1 Burkholderiaceae bacterium | reverse complement strand
CCGCGACGCCTCCCTGGCGCAAGGCCGCGCCGTGCCCGCCGCGGCCGGCGCAGCGCCCGGGGAGACGCTCGCGATGATGTCCTCGGGCCGGCCGATCGCCGGCGCGCAGCTGCGCATTGCGGGGGCGGCGGGCGAGCGCCGGGTGGGCGAGATCGAGGTGCGCAGCGACTCGATGTTCGGCGGCTACCTCTTCAACGCCGATGGCGCCGACACGCTCGGTGCCGACGGCTGGCTGCGCACCGGCGACCTGGGTTACGTCGCCGGCGGCGAACTCTACGTCACCGGCCGTTCGAAGGACCTCATCATCCGCCGCGGCCACAACATCTATCCGACCGACATCGAAGAGGTCGTGGCGCAGGTCGAGGGCTGCAAGGGCGGCCGCGTGGTCGCCTTCGGCATCGACGACCCCGGGCGCGGCACGCAGGACGTGGTCGTGATGGCCGAGCGCGCCGGCCCCGAAGTCGACGCGCAGTCGCTGCGCTGCGCGATCCGCGAGCGGTTGCTGACGGCGATGAACGAGACGCCGGGCGACGTGCTGGTCTGCGAGCCGAACACGCTGCGCAAGAGCACCTCCGGCAAGCTCTCGCGCTCGGGCAACCGGCAGCTCTATCTCGAGCGAAGTGCGGCACGCCCGGTGCCGGCAGCAACGGATGGCGCACTGCCGGCTGCCAATGCGCTCGAACGCGAACTCCAGGCCATCTGGCAGGCGGCGCTGCGCCTGCCGCACGTGCCGCCCCAGGCGCGGCTGTTCGCCGAGCTGGGCGCGGATTCGCTGGCGGCGATGCAGGTGGTCGGCGAGGTCCGGCGCCGCTTCGGCCGCACCATCGACGCCGGCAGCCTGCTGCGCGAAGACACCGTGCGCCGGCAGGCGCGCCTGCTGCAGTCGGACGCGCCAGCAGCCGACGGCGTGCTCGTTTGCCTGCAGGAAGGTGCCGGGCGCACGCCGCTGTTTCTCGTGCATGCCGCATCGGGCCGCGCCTGGCCGTACCGCACGCTGCTGCCGCACCTCGACACCGGGCGCCCCGTCTACGCTTTCCAGGCGCCCGAGCTGTTCGGCACGCCAGGCTTCCTCGGCGTCGACGAGATGGCGGCCTGCTACCTGGAGAAGATGCTCGAGCTGCAGCCGCACGGGCCTTACCTGATCGGCGGCTGGTCTTTCGGGGGCGCGATCGCGCACGCGCTCGCCTGTCGGCTCGCGGCGATGGGGAAGACCGTTCAGCGGCTGGTGCTGTTCGACACCGACCCGCCCGCCTCCGCGTTCGCGCGGTGGCGCTACAGGCTGCGCCAGGGCTTGCTGCGCCAGGCCGCGCTGCGCGGCGGCGCCACCGCACAGCGCCTGGCCGCACCGCCCAATGCCTCGGCGTGCGTGCGCTTCCTCGCCGCGCTGCGGCCGGGCTCGGAATCGGCGGGCGAACTCGCTGCGCTGATGCGCTTCGCCTGCCCGGGACGCTTCGATGGCGCGAGCGCAGCCGTGCCGGCCGGCGCGCTGTGGCTCGCGCTGCGCGACGAGCTCGCGGCCTCCTCCCGGCCCGAGGAGACGCGGCCGTTCCTGATCGCGGGGCAGGACGCGCCGACGCAGCTGCACAACGCCCGCGTGCTGGTGAAGAACCGCCGCCTGGCCGTGCTGCACACCCCGCGGCAGCGTTTCCCCGGAGTCATCGACATCGTCGCGGCCAACGACGCGCAACGGCTGCAGGGCTGGGCGCGCCACGCGGCGGAGCCGCCGCGCATCCGCGCCTATCCGGTCGCAGGAACCGAGGCGCTCGCGCCCCACTTCTGCATGTTCGAGTCGCACAACGTGGCTCTGTTCGGCGCCGACCTCAATGCCCTGCTCAACAGCACCGGGGGCACCGCATGAAACCGGCCGCCATGCCAAGGAGATCCGAATGAACGCACGCGACGAATCGCTCACGCGGCTCGAACACCTGGTGGCCAAGTTGTCGGGCATGTCCATCCGCGACCGCTACAACCCGCACGAGAGCTTCCAGTGGCCAGACAGCATCGAGCCCGAGCAGTGGTGGATGAGCCGCGACCTGCTCACCGTGCACGGCACCGAGGATGCCGGCACCCTGACCGAGCAGGAACTGCAGCGCCTGAGCCGCTGGGAAAGCGCCAACTTCTACAGCCTCAACGTGCATGGCATCCGCGAGCTGCTGGCCGAGGTGGTGATGCGCATCCATGCGCCGGGCTACGAGGTGCTGTCGCCCTTCCTGCACCACTTCATCGGCGAGGAGAACGACCACATGTGGTTCTTCGCCGAGTTCTGCCTGCGCTACGGCAAGCTCTACCCGAGCCGCAGCATCAAGCTGGAGCAGCGCTTCGCCGGCAAGGCGCTCGACCTCGTCACCTTCGCGAAGATCCAGCTGTTCGAGGAGATCGTCGACCACTTCAACGCGCGCGTGGCGCTCGACGACACGATCCACCCGTTCATCCGCGAACTCAACCGCATCCACCACCGCGACGAGTCGCGCCACATCGCCTTCGGGCGCGAGCTTGTGTCGTGGCTGTTCGAGGCGGTGAGGCGCGACGACGACGACGCGCAATTGCAGGCCATCGACGCCTACCTGCGCGGCTACCTCGTCACGAGCGTGCACACGCTCTACAACCCGAGCGTCTACCAGGATGCGGCGCTGCCGGGCAATGCCTACGAGCGCCGGACCCGGCTCGTCAACCATCCCGATCGGCGCGCGGCGCACGCGGCGATCGTGCGCAAGCCCGAAGCGTTCCTGCGCAAGCACGGAATGATCTGCGGGCCGGTATTTGCCGCCGCGTGAACGCGGCACCGATGCCCGCGCGCGGGCCACTCTTGATGCGGAGCGACAGATGACACCCCACTCGCTGTTCGACGTGAAAGACGGTCTCGCCACGCTGCGGCCCGATGCGATGGGCATCGTGCGCATGCTCGAGCGGCGCATCGCCGCCTGGGCTGGCGAGATCGGTGCGCGCGAGCTGAGCTACCCGCCGCTGCAGCGCGTCGAAGACCTGAGCCGCATCGACTACTTCCTGAACTTTCCCCATCTGGGCACGCTCGTCGCGCCGATCAGGAAGGACGAGCTCGAAGCGAGCTACGGCAAGCCAGGCGTGTTCCGAAGCGTGTGTTGCGCTCACCTGGGGGACGCGCAATACGCCTTGCCGTCGGCGGCCTGCTACAGCGTGTACTTCGACTTCGAGAACCAGCGGCTTGCCGGCCCCGTCCACGTGACGACGATCGCCCGCTGCTTTCGAAACGAAGTCGAATACCCCGATCTGTCGCGACTGTGGGGTTTCCAGATGCGCGAATTGGTCTGCCTCGGCCGCTCGGCCGAGGTGCAGGCCCACCTGAAGAACTTTCGCGCCAAGATCAAGGCCTTCACCGAGCGGCTCGATCTGCCGGTCGAGGTGGCGATCGCCACCGACCCGTTCTTCGATCGCAGCTCCTCGCGTGCGGCGATGCAGCAGCTGTTTCCGGTCAAGGAGGAGTTCGTCTACGGCGGCAAGGTGGCGATTGCGTCGATCAACTTCCACCGCAACTTCTTCGGCGAGCGCTGCCGCATCACCACCGCCGACGGCGAGCCTGCCTTCACCGGCTGCGTCGCGTTCGGCATCGAGCGCTGGATCCACGTGCTCAACGATCGCTTCGAGGGCGACATCGAGCGCATCCAGGCTGCGCTGGAGTCGGCGCTGCCATGAGAGGCACGCATGCTCTGCCGCAGCGCGTGTGCGACGCGCTCGGCATCCGATTCCCGCTGCTGCTGGCCGGCATGGGCGGCATCGCGGGGCCCGAGCTGGTGGCCGCGGTGTCGAATGCGGGCGGGGCCGGCACGCTCGGCTTGTACAAGATGCCGGTCGAGCGCATCGCGGCCGTGCTGGAGGAGACGCAGGCGCTGACGGCTGCGCCGTTTGGCGCCAACTTCGTTCCCGAAGTGCTCGACGACGCGGAACTTCTGCAGCGGGTCGACGCGGTGATGGCCTGCAGCCGCGACTCGGTCTTCCTCTCGTTCTTCGGCCTGCCTCCGGCTGCCGTCGCGGCCGCCGTGCGCCGGGCGGGACGCCGGCTGGTGGTGCAGGTCGGCAGCGCCGGCGAGGCGCAGGCTGCCGTTCAACTGGGCGCGCACGTGCTGGTGCTGCAGGGCACCGAGGCGGGCGGCCATCTGCTGGGGGAGCTGACGACCCACGCGCTGCTCGAACGCACGCGGGCGCTGCTCCCGCGGGCGGCGATTGCAGTGGCCGGCGGCGTGGCCACCGGTGGCGACTTCGCAAGGCTCGGCGCGGCCGGCGCCGACGGCGTGTGCTGCGGCACCTTGTTCGTCGCGACCTGCGAATCGCGAGCCCACCCGCACTACAAGCAGGCCGTGGTGAGCGCTGGCGCCGGCGACACCGAGATCACCGGCCTGTTCGACATCGGCTGGCCGCTCAGGCGCCACCGGGTGATTCGCACACCGAGGGTGGCGGCCGGGCGCAGCGAGCCCGCGGCGTTCATCGCGCGCACGCAGGTCTACGGCCGGCCCTGCGCGATCACGCGCTACAGCGCGGCGGTGCCGACCATCGAGACGAGCGGCGCCGTCGAAGAGATGGCGTTGTACTGCGGCACGTCGTGCGGCCGCATCGCCGACGCCCATCGGCCGGCCGGTGCCGTCGTGGCGGCCTTCGCCGACGACTACGCGGCGGCCAGCCTGCATTGATTGCGACCACGAAAGACATGCCCATGGACATCCATTTCGCCCGCCTCAACCAGCTCGCCTTCGGCTATTGGCACGCTCAGACGCTGTTCACGCTGACGCAGGCCGGCGTGTTCGACCGGCTGCAGGACGAGGCGCTCGACGCGGCGGAGATCGCCCGCGCCTGCGGGCTGGACGCCGACGCCGGCACGGCGCTGTTCGACGCCGGCGTGGCGCTCGGCCTGCTGCGCAAGGGCGACACCGGCCGCTACGAGAACAGCGAGCTGTCGCGCGCGCTGCTGCTGTCGGAGCAGGCGGGCTCGCTCGCCAACTGGGTGCGCGTGATGGGCCGCTGGGTCGCGCCATGGACGACGGTCGGCGAAGCACTGCGTGCCGGCCATGCGGTCGATCCGCAGTCGCCGAAGATCGTCGGCGATGCGGCGTATCTTGAGGAGTTCATCCTCGGCATGCACGAGTATGCGGCGCGCTCGAGCGATGCCGTCGCAGCCGCCATCGATCTCGGCGCGGCGCGGCGGCTGGTCGACGTGGGCGGTGGCGGCGGCAGCTACTCGATCGCGCTGTGCCGGCGCTACCCGCAGCTCGAATCGGTGGTGCTGGATCTCGAGCCGGTGCTCGCGATCACGCGGCGCATCGTCGAGTCGGCAGGCCTCGCCCAACGAGTGCACACGCAGCGCTGCGACTACCGCGCGAGCGCGTTCGGCGACGGCGTCGATGCGGTGCTGCTGTCCAACGTGCTGCACCAGGAATCGCGCGAGGTCGGGCTCGACATGCTGCGCCGTGCGTTCGCCGCGCTGAGGCCTGCTGGACGCGTCATCGTGCACGGCCACTTCCTCGACGAGAACCGCACGTCGCCGGTGTTCGCCACGCTGCACAACCTCTCGGCGCGCACGCTGTGGGAAGGCGGCCACAGCTACACCGCCGCCGAGATGAGCGCGCTGCTGGAAGAGGCCGGCTTCCCGGACCCGCGTGTCACGGCGGTCGCGGCCAGCGCCACCAAGGTGATCGCCGGCACGCGGCCGGCCTCATGACGCATCCCTTCTTGCCCACCACACCACTCACACGGACGACACATGAAAGACGATCCCACCGATCCGGCGCAGGTCCAGCACATCGTCGACACGGCGCTCGGATTCTGGAAGTCGAAGGTTCTGCTCACCGCCATCGAACTCGGGGTGTTCACGCAACTCGGGCAGCGCGGCATTCGCCTGCGCGAACTCGGCGGCGAACTCGGCCTGCACCCGCGCGGCTGCGCCGACTTCTTCGACGCGCTGGTCGCACTCGGCTTCCTGTACCGCGAAGGCAGTGGCGAGCAGGCGCTGTACTTCAACACGCGCAGCGCGGCGGCGCTGCTCGATGCGAACAGCCCGCAGTACATGGGCGGCGTGCTCGAGATGACCAACCAGCGCGTCTATCCGTTCTGGGCCCACCTCGGCGAGGCGCTGCGCAGCGGCAAGCCGCAGAACGAAGCCAAGGCGACCGGCCAGAGCTGGTACGAGGCGCTGTATGCCGACCCGCAGCGCCTGTCGCAGTTCATGGCCGCGATGGCTGGCTACCAGATCGCCAACTTCAGGCTGCTGGTGGACAAGTTCGAGTTCGGCCGCTTCGCGAGCTTCTGCGACATCGGCGGCGCCTCCGGTGCGCTCGCCATCGAGGTCGCGCAGCGCTGCCCGCGCATCCAGTGCATCACCTACGACCTGCCGGCCGTCGAGCCCATCGCCGCGCGGCGCGTGGCCGAGGCGGGTCTCGCGCAACGGGTTCAGGTGGCCAGCGGCAACTTTCTGACCGAGACGCTGCCGGAGGCCGAGGTCATCGCGATGGGCAACATCCTGCACAACTGGAGCGTCGCCACGCGCAAGATGCTGATCGGCAAGGTGTTCGATGCGCTGCCGCCGGGCGGGGCATTCCTTGCCATCGAGCACCTGGTGGATGACGAGCGCCGCAGCCACCTGGCGGGCATGCTGATGTCGCTCAACATGCTGATCGAGACGGCCGAGGGCAGCGAGTCCACGGCCGCGGAGTTCGACGCCTGGTGCAAGGAAGCGGGCTTCGAGCGCACCGAGGTCGTGCCGATCTCGGGCGGCACCCATGTCGGCGTTGCCTACAAGGGTTGAGCGGCCGGCCGCGCGGCGCACCTGGGCCGGCGACGAGCCGCGGCTGGTGTGGTGCCGCGGCGCGGCGGCCGGGCCGCATGCGCTGCCGGCGCCCGGCGAAGTGCACCTGTGGCGGTTTCGTATCGCCAACGAATCCGGCCATGGCTGCCTGCCGCTGCTCGCGCCCGATGAGCGCGAACGTGCCGTGCGCCTGCTGGATCTGCGTGCGCGCCACCAGGCGATCGTTTCGCGCGCCAGTCTTCGCCGGCTGCTCGGCGGCTATCTCGGCACCGACCCGGCACGCATCGAGATCGCCACCGGAATGCACGGCAAGCCGCGGCTGCGCGACGGCGGCGGCAGCGGGCTCGAGTTCAACCTCTCGCACTCGCGCGACCTGCTGCTGATCGGCGTGGCGACGGGCTGCGCACTCGGTGTCGACGTGGAGCACCTGCGGCCGGTGGACGACCTGACGGGCCTGATGCGCGTGGCGCTCACGCCCGAGGAGCGGGCGGACGTGGAATCACGCGGCGCCGAGCCCTCGCGCCTGCTGCGCTTCTTCCAGTTGTGGACGCGCAAGGAAGCCAGCCTGAAGGCCAGCGGCGAGGGCATCGTCGCGGGGCTGGCTCGATCGGCACCACACCGCTTCCGCACACACGACCTGATCCTGGGCGCGGGCCTGGTCGGCGCGGTGGCCACCGATCGGCCTTTCTAGGGCAAAGTGATGCAGCAACTCATAGAGACCGTCATCATCGGCGCCGGCCAGGCGGGCCTCGCCGTGAGCCACCTGCTGACACGCGCCTCGCGCGAGCACCTGCTGCTCGATCGCGCGCGCGCCGCCAGCGCATGGCGAGACAAGCGATGGGACTCGTTCCGGCTCGTCCTGCCGAACCGCTACTGGTGCATGCCGGGCATGCTGTACGACGGCGCAGAACCCGACGGGTTCATGGCCGCTCGCGAGGTCGTCGAGCGGTTCGACCGGTATCTCGGCAAGACCCGCCCGCCGCTGCACGAGCACACGGCGGTCAGGCGCGTCTTGCTGCAAGGCCCACGCCGCTTCCTCGTGCAGACCGATCGGGGCGACCTGCGCTGTCGCAATGTCGTCGTCGCGACCGGGCCGTTCCAGACGCCCGCGCTGCCGGCGTGGCGCCATGCACTGGATGCCGAGGTCGTGCAACTGCACAGCGAGCAGTACCGCAACCCTTCGCAGCTGCCGCCGGGCGCCGTGCTCGTGGCCGGCAGCGGCCAGTCGGGGGTGCAGATCGCCGAGGAACTGCTGCGCGACGGCCGGCGAGTACTTCTTTGCACCGGCGGGCGCGGCTGGCTGCCGCGCCGCTACCTCGGCAAGGACATCACCGCCTGGTACGCCGAGATGGGCCTGTTCGAGACGCGCATCGACGAGTTCCCTTCGCTGGCGGCGGCGCGCGCGAGCGGGTTTCCGCAACTCGCCGGCGACGCCGCGCTGGGCCATACGCTGAACGTTCACACCCTCGCGCAGGCGGGCGCGGTGCTGCTCGGGCGGGCGGAGCAGGGCGCGGGCCACGAGATCCGCGTGGCCGGGCTGCAAGCGAACCTCGACGCGGCCGACGCCGTGGCCGCCCGCGCCAAGGGTTTGATCGATGAGCACATTGCGCGGCGCCACGGCAGCGTGCCGCCCGGCAGCGACGACCCGTGGCCGCTGTATGGCCGCGGCGGCATCGAGCAGCGCGACAGCATCGACCTGCGCCGCGAGGGCGTTCGAAGCATCGTCTGGGCCGGCGGGTACCGGCCCGACTACGCCTTCCTCGACATCCCCGTGCTCGATGCAGACGGCCGGCCGCAACACCGCCGCGGCGTGAGCGAAGTGCCGGGCCTGTTCTTCATCGGACTCGAATGGCTGCATCGCCGCAAGTCGTCGACGCTGATGGCCGGCGATGAAGACGCCGCGCTGATCGCCGCGACGATCGCGGCGGGCTGACGAGCGCAAGCCGAACGTTGCGCTTGACATGAGCGTTCGAACCATGAACCTCGCGCGGCTGCTCAAGCACACCGCTCGGCGGCTGCCTGGGCAGCCGGGGCTGATCCATGCCGAACGCCAGTGGAGCTGGCGCGAAATCGACCGGCGGGTCGACGCCATGGTCGCCGCGCTGCGCCAGCTCGGTGTCGCCAAGGGCGAACGCATCCTCACGCACTCGCGCAACAACCTGCAGATGTTCGAGAGCTGCTGGGTCGCCTTTCGCCTCGGCTGCGTGTGGGTTCCGACCAACGTGCGGCTGACCCCGGGCGAGGTCGCCTACCTCGGCGCGTCGAGCCAGGCGGCGGTGATGATCTACGAGGCGGGCTTCGAGGGCCACGCCGATGCGGTGAAGGCCGCATCGCCGGGGCTGCGGCATCTGCTGTGCATCGGCGCGCCGCGGCCGGGGGAGCACGGCTACGAGGCGCTGGTCGACGCTCATCTCGGTGCCCTGCCCGAGGAAGCCGAGGTGCTGCACGACGACCCGCTGTGGTTCTTCTACACCTCGGGCACGACCGGGCGGCCCAAGGCGGGTGTGCTGACGCACGGCCAGATGGCGTTCGTCGTGACCAACCACCTGGCGGACCTGATTCCCGGCACGACCGAGCATGACTGCTCGATCGCGGTGGCGCCGCTCTCGCACGGCGCGGGCATCCACGCGCTGCTCAACGTGGCCTGCGGCGCCGCGACGGTGCTGCCGCCGGGCGACAGGCTGGACGTGGAACTCGTCTGGCAACTGATAGAGCGCCACCGCGTGAGCAACCTCTTCACCGTGCCGACGATCGTCAAGATGCTGGTCGAGCACCCGGCGGTCGACCGCCACGACCACACGTCGTTGCGCTACGTCGTCTATGCCGGCGCGCCGATGTACCGCAGCGACCAGAAGCGCGCGCTCGCCAAGCTGGGCCCGGTGCTCGTGCAGTACTTCGGCCTCGGCGAAGTCACCGGCTGCATCACCGTGCTGCCCCCGCACATGCATTCGGCCGACGACGACGATCCGAACGCCCACGTCGGCTCCTGCGGCCGCCCGCGCACCGGCATGGAGGTCGCGATCTTCGACGCCGAGCTGCGGCCGCTGCCCGCCGGCCAGATCGGGGAGATCTGCTGCCGGGGCCCGGCGGTGTTCGCCGGCTACCACGGCGACCCCGAGGCCACCGCACGCGCGCTGCGCGGCGGATGGTTCCACACCGGCGACCTCGGCTACCTCGACGAACGCGGGCTCGTCTACATCACCGGCCGCGAGTCGGACATGTACATCTCCGGCGGCTCCAACGTCTACCCGCGCGAGGTCGAGGAGGTGCTGCTCTCCCACCCCGGCATTGAAGAAGTGGCGGTGCTGGGCGTGCCGGACGAGAAGTGGGGCGAAATCGGCGTCGCGGTCGTGGTGCGCCGCGCGGGCGGCGAGCCAGCCGACGAGGCGGCACTGCTGGCGCACCTCGACGGCAAGCTGGCGCGCTACCGTTGGCCGCGGCAGGTGTTCTTCTGGGACACGCTGCCCAAGTCGGGCTACGGCAAGATCGCCAAGAAGGACGTGCGCCGGCTGCTCATCGAGCGCGGCGAGCTGCGGGAACTGAGCCCATGTTGAAGCCCGCCCCGCCCTCGGCACGCGCGGTCTCGCTGCCTCGGCCACGCACGCTGGTCCATCCGGGCCGCTTCGACCCGGTGCGCATCCGCAGCATGCATGCGCAGCGCGGGCGCCACATCCGGCTGCTGCTGGCGCCGGGCCGCACGCTGTACGAGGCGCTGGTGCACCCGCTCGCGGCGGCCGGCGTGCGCTACGCGTCGACGACACTTCTCGGCGGGGTGTTCCAGCGGCTCGACTACTGCGTTGCGCCGCCCGATCCTTCGCGGCAGGCTGTGGTGGCCTACACCCAGCCCATTCACGCGGGCAAGGCTTACCTGGTGTTCGGCAACGCCACGCTCGGCAAGGGGCTCGACGGCGAGCCGCTCGTGCACTGCCATGCCGCGCTGCGCACCGGCGCCGGCGAGATGCGCGGCGGCCACATCATCACCCAGACGAGCATCGTCGGCGCGGCACCGATCGCGGTGCTGGTCACCGCGCTGGACGGCTTCGCGCTTCGGGTCAGCTTCGATCCGGAGACCAACATTCCACTGCTTCAGCCTGAGGAGGAAACACCCGATGAATGAAGTGGCCCTCGTCGAGAACGGCCAGATGGGTCGCGTGGCGTACGCCCGCATCGCGCCCAACGAAGACCTGGTGCGCGGCGTCGAGAAGCTGTGCCTGGCAGAGGGCTTCAGAAACGCGTTCGTGCGCGGCGCCCTCGGCAGCCTGGTCGATGCCTGCCTCGGCACGCAGGAAGGCGACTGCGTGCAGGTGCGCGGCCCCGCTGTCGAAGTCGTCAGCCTGGCGGGTGAAGTCCGCGCCAACGGCGACGGCTCGCTCAGCGCCAGCCTCTCCGGCGTGGTCGCCGACCCCGATGGAAAGATCTACGGCGGGTTGTTCGTGGCGGGCTCGAATCCGATCTGCATGACCTTCGAGGTCACGCTGGAGGAGTGGCTACCGGCGCAGCACTGAGCGCGGCGCCGGCAGGACACCGAAAGCCGTCGAGAGGGCTCAACTCTTCGTGAGCCGAGGGTCGCGCAGCCGCTGCTCGATCTCGGCCAGGCCGAGCGACGTGAGGTCCGTGTCCATCGCCAGCTTCACGCGCTGCGCGACGGCATCGGTCAGCAACGCCTTGAGTTCGCCGAGGAAGGGATTGGAGGCGAAGATCCACAAGCTGCCGTACTCGCGCGCGGCCAGGCCCACTTCCAGCCGGTGGGCGATCTCGCGCGCGAAGCGCTGGTGCTCCTTGCGCCGCACATCGCTGCGCGGCTCGTAGCGGTTGCCGCCGCGGCTGTCGTCGGTCGCTTCATGCCCCGGCCGATCGTCGGCCAGCTGGCTGCCCTTGAGGCGGCTTTCGGGGTGCTCCATGGTTTGCAGCGCGACGAGCGGGTCGCCCGGCGAGTCGCGCTTGAAGAGGCGGGCGATCGAGGCGTTGGCGAGAAGAACGAATTGAGGGGTCATGGTGGGCTCCAAGAAACGTGAGGGTCGGCTCCGGGCCGCGAGGGGGACCATCGATGCTGCGCGCGACGTTTCTCCCGGGCGTTGCGCCAGCGCAAGACGTGGATGCGCCGTGACGCACGTCAATGAGTCCTGGCAGCGACCGGCTACGGTTTAGAGATGACGCACGCGGGGCGCAACCACGCCTGCGACGTACCCAGCGGCGCGATCTCGACGGAGGTGACCCATGCTGATCTTCGCGCTCGAACCCGCCAGCCCCTTCGCGCATTCGCTGGCCGGCTCGCTCGATGTGGAGCTGTCGCCGCACGAAGAGCGTCTGTTCCCCGATGGCGAGCGCAAGTTGCGGCCGCTCGTCGACCCGCGAGGAACCGACGTGTACGTCGTGCACAGCCTGCACGGCGGGCCGGTGGACAGCCCGCACGACAAGTTGTGCCGCTTGCTGATGTTCGCCGCGACGTTGAAAGACCATGGCGCGGCGCGCGTGACTGCGGTGGTTCCCTACCTCGCCTACGCACGCAAGGACCAACGCACCAAGGCCTTCGATCCGATCGGCCTGCGCTACGTGGCGCAGCTGTTCGAGGCGGTCGGCGTGGCGCAGCTCATCGTGCTGGAAGCGCACAACGCGGCGGCGCTGCAGAACGCCTTCCGCTGCATCACCGTCCACCTCCCGGCCCACCAGGCCTTCTCCGCGCTGGCGCGCGAACTCGCCGCCTCCGGGCCGCTCGCCGTCGCCTCGCCCGACCCCGGCGGCGTCAAGCGCGCGTTGCTCTGGCGCGAAGCGTTGGAAGAACAGCTGCAGCGGCCGGTCGCGTTCGCGATGATCGACAAGCGCCGCAGCGCCGGGGTGCTGAGCGGCGGCCAACTGGTGGCGGGCGAGGTCGAGGGCGCCACCGTGCTGCTGTACGACGACCTCATCGCCAGCGGCGAGACGCTGCTGCGCGGCGCCGTTGCCTTGCGCCGCGCCGGCGCCAGGAGCGTCGTCGGCTGCGCCGCGCACGGGCTCTTCGTCGATCAGGCGCCGCAGGTGCTGGCAGACGATGCCCTGGCGGGACTCGTCGTGACCGACAGCGTGCCGCACTTCAGGCTGCCCGACGACGGGCCCGTGCGCGCGAAGCTGCGGGTCGTGTCGGCCGTGCCGCTCTTCGCCCAGGCGATACGCCACAGCCATGCATCGTGGTGGACCTGATGGTCAACGCATGCACCGGGACTTCATCCGAGCGGGTTGTCTGCTCCAGGCCCCTGCAGTGCATCCAGCGCCGCAGCCGCACGCGCCAGATAGCGCTGGGTCTGAGGCAGCCACTTGGCCGGCGTGCGCACCTGCTCGTCCAGCAGGTGCGCGGCACTCAGCCGCGCACGCAGCAGCGCGCGTCTCGCCGTGTGGAAGTGAATCAGCGCGGCGCCGGGGTGGTCGTCCAGCGCATCGGCGCAGCGTGCCAGCAACCGCGGCCCGATCGCCGCGTCACCGGCCATGGCGCATTCGAGCCCGAGGAAGCTCAGTTCGTCGAAGGGGTCGACGTCGCGCAGGCGCGCATCGAACTCGAGCGCGTCGATGACCACCGGCGGGGCGAGCAGGCACACATGCTCCGGCCGCAGGTCGCCATGGCCTTCGACGATGCGACCTTCGCGCACCCGCCGCCGCAACAGGCCGTCGTGCACCACGAAGGCACGGTCCATGCGGTCGAGCAGCGAGTGAACCTGCGGAAGCGCGAAGCGAGGCATCGCCAGCACGTCGCGGTCCCTGCCCAGCTCCGCGCGCAGGCGGCCGACGTGTTCGTCTTCCGCGGTGCCGCTGCGCGGCGCATGGCGGTAAAAGGGCACCAGCACGTCGAGCAGCGCGTCGATGTCGCCCGGCATCAGCCGGCCTTCGGCGATCAGCCGGTCCAGCATGCGCTCGGCGGGCAGCCGCTGCATCGCGACCAGCCAATCGACCGTGTCGGCCGGCGCGCGCATCTGTTCCTGGGACACCAGCGAGAACGCACCCGCGCGCCACTGCAGCGCCAGCACGCGCAAGTAGACCCGCGGCGCCAGGCGACGGTTCAGGCGCAGTTCTTCGCGCGCGTTGTGTTCGCGCCGTTGTAGCGAGGTGAAGTCGACGAAGGCATTGCGCACCGGCTTCTTCAGCTTGAGCACCTGCTCGCCGCCCAGCAGCAGCCACGACATGTGCGTTTCGATGCGCCGCACCGGCTCGCCGCCGCCCGCGGGCGCCAGCACGCTCTCCAGGTAGCGCAACTTGAGCTCGGTGTCGGGCGGCGCGGGCGGTGTGTCCATCGCAGCGCAGGTCTGCCTACGCCGCCAGGGCCGCCTTGATCGCGTCGTCCACCGTCTCCAGTTCGACGAAACGCATGGCGGCACGCGCACCCTCTGGCACGTCGCGCAAGTCCTTCGCGTTGCGTGCCGGCAGAAGCACCGTCGTGATGCCAGCGCGTTGCGCCGCGAGCACCTTTTCCTTCACGCCGCCGATCGGCAGCACGAGGCCGCGCAGGCTGATCTCGCCGGTCATCGCCACGTCGTGGCGCACCGGCCGGCCGGTGAACAGCGAGGCGAGCGCGATGAACATCGCCACACCCGCGCTCGGGCCGTCCTTGGGGATCGCGCCGGCGGGCACGTGCACGTGCAGGTCCATGCCCTCGAACGCGGTTGCCGGCACGCGCAGGTCGGCCGCGCGCGCCTTCACGAGCGTGAGCGCTGCCTGGGCACTTTCCTTCATCACCTCGCCGAGCTGGCCGGTGAGCGTCAGCTTGCCGCTGCCGGCCACGCGCGTGGCCTCGATGAAGAGGATGTCGCCGCCCCCCGGCGTCCACGCGAGTCCGGTCGCCACGCCGGCGACGCTGCTGCGCAAGGCGACCTCGCGCTCGAACTTCGCCGGCCCGAGGATGGTGTCGAGATCCGGCGCGTCGATGCTCACCCGCTCGGCCGAGCCTTCGGCCACCTTCATCGCGGCATGGCGCATCGTGCGGCCGATCTCGCGCTCGAGCTGGCGAACGCCGGCTTCACGGGTGTAGTTCGCGATGATCGCCTGCAGCGCATCGACGCTCAGTTCGCACTGGCCTTCCTTCAGGCCGTTGGCCTCGCGCTGCCGCCGTACGAGATAGGTTTGCGCGATCTGCAGTTTCTCCTCCTGCGTGTAGCCGGGCAGCTCGATCACCTCCATGCGGTCGCGCACGGGCGGCGGCACGTTGTCGATGACGTTGGCCGTCGCGATGAAGACGACGCGGCTCAGGTCGAAGGGGGTGCCCAGATAGTTGTCGCGGAACGTGCTGTTCTGCTCCGGGTCGAGCACCTCGAGCAGCGCGGCCGACGGGTCGCCGTGGGCGCTGGCGGTCAGCTTGTCGACCTCGTCGAGCATCATCACGCAGTCGCGTGCGCCGGCCTTGCGCAGTCCCTGCACGATGTTGCCCGGCAGCGCGCCGATGTAGGTGCGCCGATGGCCGCGGATCTCCGCCTCGTCGTGCACGCCGCCCAGCGACACGCGCACGAAGGGTCGCTGCAGCGCGCGCGCGATGCTCTGGCCGAGCGAGGTCTTGCCGACGCCGGGCGGTCCGACGAAGCACAGGATGGGCGCGCGGCCCTGCGGGTTCAGCTTGCGCACCGCGAGGAACTCGACGATGCGCTGCTTCACCTTGTCCAGCCCGAAGTGGTCGGCCTGCAGCGTGGCACGCGCGGCCGGCAGGTCGATCGGCGTCTCGACCGGCGTGGCCCATGGCAGCTCGACCATCCACTCGAGGTAGGTGCGCAGCATCGAGTACTCGGCCGATGCGTCCGACATGCTGCGCAGCCGGCGCAGTTCCTTGCGGGCATGCTCGGCGGTGTCTTCGGGCATGCCGGCCTTGGCGATGGCCTCTTCGAGGCGCGAGATCTCCTCGTCGTCGCCGCCGCTTTCGCCGAGTTCGTTCTGGATGGTCTTCAGCTGCTCGCGCAGCAGGAACTTGCGCTGACGGTCGTCGAGCTGCTCCTTGGTGCGCTCGCCGATCTCCTTGGACAGGCGCAGCACCTCGATGCGGTGCGACAGCAGCGGCAGCAGCTTGCCCAGCCGATCGCTGGTCGGGATCGTTTCGAGCAGCGCCTGCTTCTCGATCACCTCGGCATCGATGATGCTCGCCGTGATGTCGGCCAGCTCGGCGGGCCCGCGCGTCGCCTGCAGCGCATGCACCAGCTCGGCCGGCACGCTGGGCAGCAGCGACAGCAGCTCGACGCTGCGCTCGCGCAGCTGCAGCGCGAGCGCCTCGCCTTCAGCCGAGGTGTCGGCCGACTCGAACACCGGCTCGACGCGCACCGCGAGGAACGGATAGCCCTCCACCGCGCTCACGATGCGAAAGCGCTGCGTGCCCTGGCACACCGCGTGGTGCACGTTCTTCTGCGGCTCCAGGTGGTGCACGATCTTGGCCAGCGTGCCCACCGCGCAAAGGCCGTCCAGTCCCGGGTCGTCTTCGCGGGCATCCTTCTGCAGCACGATGCCCACCGGCTCGTCGGCGGCGAGGGCATGCTCCAGCGCGGCGATCGACTTGGGGCGGCCCACGGTGACCGGCGCCAGCACATGCGGAAACAGCACCAGGTTGCGCATCGGGATCAAGGCGATCACGCCCGGCGGCAGTTCGGTGGTTGGGGGCAGCTTCGTGCTCATCGTGGCTCCTGGCTCAATACATCTCCGGGCTCGCGCCGGGGAACTCGCCGGCACGTGCCGGGACTTTCGGCGGCGCATTCGCCACCATGCAGTCGGTCGTGAGCACCAGGCTCGCGATCGACGCGGCGTTCTGCAGCGCGAGGCGCGTCACCTTCGCCGGGTCGATGACGCCCATCTCCAGCATGTCGCCGTACTCGCGGGTCGCGGCGTTGTAGCCGAAGTTGCGCTGTGGCGATTCGTCCACCTTGTGCAGCACGATCGACGGCTCGTCGGCCGCGTTGCTGACGATGCGGCGCAGCGGCTCTTCGAGGGCGCGCCGCACGATGGTGATGCCCGAGGCCTGGTCGAGGTTCGGGGCGGCCAGCGTTTGCAGCGCTGCACGCGCGCGCAGCAACGCCACGCCGCCGCCCGGAACGATGCCCTCTTCGATGGCCGCGCGGGTCGCGTGCAGGGCGTCCTCGACGCGCAGCTTTCGCTCCTTCAACTCGGTCTCGGTGGCGGCGCCGACCTTGATCAGTGCCACGCCGCCGGACAGCTTGGCGATGCGCTCGTCGAGCTGCTTGCGCTCGTACTCGCTCGTCTGCGGGTCGCGCTCCTTCCTGATCGCCGCGATGCGCTCGCGGATCGCCTGCGGGTCGCCGCCGCCGCCGATGATCGTCGTGCTGTCCTTGTCGATCTCCACGCGGCGCGCGCGGCCCAGCGTGTCGAGCGTCGCCTTGGCAAGCGTCAGCCCGAGTTCACTGGAGATCACGCTGCCGCCGGTCAGCACCGCCATGTCCTGCAGCATCGCCTTGCGGCGGTCGCCGAAGCCCGGCGCCTTCACCGCGCAGGTCTTGATGACGCCGCGCACGCTGTTGATGACGAGCGTCGCCAGCGCTTCGGCCTCGACGTCCTCGGCGATCACCAGCAGCGGCGCGCCGGACTTGGCGGCGGCTTCCAGCAGCGGCACCAGGTCGGTCACGGCCGACAGCTTCTGGTCGCACAGCACGATGGCCACGTTCTCCAGCACGGCGGCCTGCTTCTCGGCGTTGTTGACGAAATACGGCGAGAGATAGCCGCGGTCGAACTGCAGCCCCTCGACGACCTCGAGCTCGCTGACCAGGCCCGAGCCGTCCTCGATCGTCACCGCGCCTTCGCGGCCCACCTTGTCCATGGCGGCGGCGATCAGGTCGCCGATCGAGCGGTCATTGTTGGCCGAGATCGCCGCCACGTGAGCGATCTCCTGCGAGGTGGTGGAGGGCTGGGCGATGGCCTTCAGTTCCTTGACCACCGTGTCGACGGCGAGGTCGATGCCGCGCTTGAGGTCCATCGGGTTCATTCCCGCGGCGAGGTACTTCAAGCCCTCCTGGATCATCGCGTGGGCGAGTACCGTGGCGGTGGTGGTTCCGTCGCCGGCCATCTCGCTCGTGCGCGCGGCCACCTCGCGCAGCAGCTGCGCGCCCATGTTCTCGAAGCGGTCTTCGAGTTCGATGGATCTGGCGACGACGACACCCGAGTTGACGATCTGCGGCGGCCCGAACTCGCGGTCGATGATCACGGTGCGCCCGCGCGGCCCGAGAGTCACCTTGACCGCATCGGCCAGCGCGTCGACGCCGCGGCGGATCTTGTCGCGCGCCTCGTCACCGTAGAGAAGCTGCTTGAAACTCATGGGGGACTCCGTCAAGGTCGTGAATGACTTGTCTGCATCGGTGCAGGCATCAGTGCGCCATCAGTACCGGGATCCGCGCTTCGCGCAGCACCTCGCGCGTCGCACCGCCGAGCACCCATTCGCGCGCCCGGCTGTGGCCATAGCAGCCCATCACCAGCAGGTCGGCGCCGGCATTGGCGGCAAACGCGAGCGCCGCCTGGCCCACGCGGTGAGCGATCCCCATGTCTCGGCGAGTCGGCTCGACGCCATGCAGGCGCAGGTAGCGTTCGATGCCCAGCGGGGTGTGCGACTCGTTGTCCGGCTCGCTCCAGTGCACCAGCTGCACCGTCTCGGCCCGCTGCAGCAGCGGCAGCGCACCGCTGACGGCGCGCGCGCACTCACGTGACGACTTCCAGGCGATGACGATGTGGTGCCCCACCAGGGGCAGGTCTCCCACGTCCGGCACGACGATCGCCGGCCTGCCGCTGCCGAGCATCACCGCCTCGGTGAAGTCGGCCGGCACGTCGCGCGCGAAGGCGTCGCCCGCTGCCCGTTGCCCGAGCACCAGGAGATCGGCGCACCAGGCTTCATGCACGAAGCCGCGGATCAGCGGCCCGTCCGGCAGCTCGGCCCAGGCGACCTGGCAGCCCGGGCGCTGCATGACGGCATGGCAGCACGCCTTGGCGCGCTGCAGCCGCTCATGGTCGACTTCCTGCAAGGTGCTCACGGCGGCCGATGCCGCCTCGCCGGGGAAGTGCACCTGCAGCAAGCTGGGCGTGACGGCGTACAGCGCGGTGACCTGCGCGTCGTGAGACGCCGCGACGTGGCGGGCGACCTGCAGGCGGGCAGCGCTCGAGGGGGCGGCATCGACGTGCACGAGAACGGATCGGATCGAGTTCATGGGGCGACTCCGATGCGGGGTGGCGTCGCCGCCGCCCCGGGTTTGCGCGGCGGCGGGCGTGTCAGGCGAGCTGCAACTCGTTGATGACGGCGTGCACGCCTGGCGCCGACCACGCCACCCCCTGGGCGGCTTCGCGTTCGTGCCAGGAATGCACCTTGCCGGTCAGCTTGACGGTGGTGCCGTCGACGCTCACCTCGATGTGCCGCGCCTCGCGGATCGCCTGGCGCATGAGCGCCGCCTCGATCTTGCGCGAGAGATCGTCCGGGCGCAGCTTGGTGCGCAGCTTGATCTCGTTGCTGATGCCCACCACGCCCATCAGCGGGCGGATCGCCTTTTCGACGCTGCGCCGCTGGTATTCCCAGTCGAGCTCGCCCTGCAGCGTGGTCCAGCCGTGGTCGACGGTAATGCGGACCGCCTCCGGCGGCACCAGCGTGCTCCACTTCAGCGCCTGTTCGGCATTGGCCGCGATCTCGGTGTCGCTGCGCTGGTGGCCGGGCGCGAGCTTCACGTCCAGTTCGAGCGCGATGGCCTTGACGCCGGCCACACGCTGCAACGCGCGCGAGACGGCATGCTTTTCGGCGAAGGTGTCCAGGTGGCCCGTCAGCGTAACCACGCCGTCCTTCACCGCCACGCCGATGGCGGTGGATTTCACGGCCGGGTCCCATGCGAGTTCGGCGGCGACGTCTCGTTTCAGATCAGCATCGGTTTTCACGATCGATTCCTTTCACGCCATGTCCATGAACCGGGCCTGAGCCGCGCTCATGCCCATACGGTTCAATCTAGGCGCCGATTCCGGTTCGACCTTGCGATAGATCACGCGAGGCACAGGCCGCAGGCGCTTCGGGGCGGCACGGCATGACGCAGGACTTCGCTGCCATTCGAACCGCGCACCGGCACTCGCGTTGCGTTGCATCAACCCGCGAGGCGACACGCTCCCTAGAGTGAAAGCATGTCCTTCAGAAAGTGGTGGATGACCATGGCCACTCCCAGACACATTCGAACGCCATCGGCCGTTCGGCCGGCCGACGAGTTCGCCGACGACGAGAGGCTGCTGCGCCTCAGGCAGCGGTCCGATGGATACCACTGGACGAGCCTCGATGGCGCGGAATC